>JAKAJS010000072.1 GCA_021813685.1 Deltaproteobacteria bacterium
GAAGTAAGGCACCTTGGCGGGATAAAGAGCCGCCAGAATCGATTTTTCCCCGGGATTGCAAATAGGACCCGGAGGCAGTCCCTTAATTCGGTACGTGTTGTAAGGGCTGGGCCTTTTGAGATCCTGCGGGGTGATAGCCCCCGAAAAGCCCGGCATGTCATAGACGGCGGTCGGGTCGCTTTGCAGCGGCATGCCGATTTTCAGCCTGTTATAGAAAACCCCGGCAATGATCGGACGTTCGGAATCGACCTTCGCCTCCTTTTCTATCATGGAGGCCAGGGTAACGATTTGATTGAGCGTCATGCCGAGTTTTTCCTCGCGGGCCTGCCAGCCCGCAGGCAGTTCCCGCCAGAATTGTGCGACCATTCTGCTTACAATGGCCTTGCTCGAGACCGGTTTTTTGAACCGGTAGGTGTCGGGGAAAAGATACCCTTCCAGACCGTTTGCCTTCAGGTTAAGAGACTTGGCGAGACCGGCGTTTTCCCCCGCTCCGATGATCGCATTGGATTTGGCAAGGCCGTCCCGGGCAACGATCGCGGCAATATCCCGCAGGGTCGATCCCTCAGGCAGCGTCACGACATAGATCACCACTTTTCCGTTTACGATCTTTTCGAGAACCTGTTCCGGCCGGTCCAGGGTCGAAAAGGCATACTCCCCGGCCTGCAGGCGGCGGAGGGAATGTTTCAGGAAGCCGAGCAGATAAAACTCGTTTGCATTTCGGATCACACCCTTCGATTCGAGAAGCTTTGCCACCTCGTACGCACCGGTTTTGCGCGGAATGAAAAACTGCTTTTTTTCCGCAACCGGTTTTGCCGGAAGGCGTAAAAAGAGCCAGAAATGAAAAAGGCCGACGGTTGCGACAATCGCCGCAACGCAGGAAATGACCAGCAAAAACCCGGAGACCGCCTTTAAAAACTTTTTCCCGCGCGACATTCCACACCCCCAAAGCGTTGGGTCTCCTTTATCACAGGAGTCCGAGCTTTGGCAACGTCGAGCGATCTTGCCCAACGGAACGCCCGGGCGTCACTATTTTTTCGAGCCATACCTTTCCAGCATCCGGGCTCTTTCCTCATCGGGAAGAGATTTCATGTAGGCTTACCATCCGGGGCACCAGCCTGTGTGCCATTTCCACAGCCTGCCCAGAATCGACCCGGGATTGGCGTCATACCTCGCCCGAAACCGGCAGTTTCCACACTTTTGCATCTCCATCAGGATTCTCCTTTCGGATGCCAGAGAGTTTCGATGGTGAAAAAATAGCAACTCCTTTGACGGATGCCAATCGAGCAACTATCTTTCGAGATAGAGGAGGCGAGGTTTCCATGGAAGGGACGAGGTAGTATGGAAGGCGCATCCTCGGTAAGCGGCAATGGTAATAAATAGGAAAGGGAATAGCTAATCAGGAGGAAGACATGAAGACAAAGTCGGCTTTGATTGTAGCGTGTCTTGCCGTCGCTTTGGTCATTACGTTTGGTGTAACTACGAATGCACAGGCTCAATGTTGTTTCGGCAATATCATCGCAGCGCCTTTCTACGCCGCAGGCGCAGTGGTTGGCGGAGCGGTTAGTTTGGTTGGCGGAGCAGTTACCGCGGTAGCCAGTGCCGTATCCTATCCATTTACCTGCAACACCGGGTGTGCGGTTGTTCCAACGTGTGCGACGGCGTGTTCACCGCCTCCGCCGCCTTGTAACAGCTGCTATTGACATTGATCGAGTGGGATAAAGGTCTTTATCGCATTGTGATCAGAACCTCGATTGCCGCGGCCGGTTTTCCGGGGCCGCGGCGCCTTGAAAAGCATTATCACGCGAAGCCGCGAAGTCGCGAAGAAAAGATTTGGAGGAGAGATGCCGGATCATTTTCTTCTCAGCCTCGCGCCTTCGCGGCTTCGCGTGAGACACAACCCAGTTCCAGGACGAAGAGTCGATCGCTGTCGAGTTCGGATTTGGCCAGATCGACCAGATGGCGGTGATGGGTGAACATGATGAGCTGGGTGACGCTGCTCACTTCGGCCAGGACCCGCAGGGCCGCCCGCGCACGCTCGTCGTCGAACTGGACAAGAATATCGTCGAGCACCAGGGGCAAGGGTTCGTTGTTGGATGCGTAGTGTTCGAAGCTGGCAAGTCTCAGGGCAAGGTAGAGCTGGTCGGCCGAGCCGTCGCTCATTGCCCGGGCCGGCACCAGGTCGCCATTCGCTCTCAGGCCGACGATAACGTTTTTCCCCGAATCGTCTCCCGCGCGAATTCCCGCGAAAGACCCCAGGGTAAGAGCGGAAAAGAGTTCGCTCGCCCGCCCGATCACCGGTCCCTGGCTCGTTTCCCGGTGGCGCTCCTTCGCCTGCAGGAGCAGGGCATGAGCTATGCGCAACCTCGCGTAGTGCCTCGCCCTGTTTTCGATCTCGGCGAGGCGCTCCTGGATCTGCTGGGCCAGTTCCGCGGCGTCGCCTCGGCCGTCCCAGCGGCCCAGTTCGTTTTTCTCAAACCCGATGGCCTGATCGATCTCCGATTTTCTATCGTTCAGGTGAGCGATCGTTTCATCCAATTGCCTGATGAGGGGCGGGAGAAGATCCGGATCATGCCCTTCGGCCTCCGCGGCAAACTGCTCGATCGATAATCCCGAAGCCAGTTCGAGGAGCTGCTCTTCAATCTGTTCGAGTTTTCCCAGAAGATCCTTTTTCGCAATGGAGCGCCGCTCGGCCTCGGGAAAATCGTCGATTTCCCTGCAGGCCGCCTCCGCGAGCATGCCCGAAATCTCGATTTTCAATTTGTCGATCCTGCCCTGCGTCTTGACAAGCTCCGCTTCTTCCTGCCTCGCTTTCTTCTCCAGTTCCTCTTTTTTGAGCTTCTCGGCCCGTCCGTTGGTCAGCAGTTCGTGGAGCGCACGAACGGCCTCCTCGGCAGGCGTGCCGCGAAGTTCGGGGGCGGCGAGGCCGACAAGTTCCGCCGCCTGGCTTTCGAATATTTCGCAGTCGGTGTCTATCTCCTCAATCCTTTGCCCAAGGTGTTTCGACTCCTTCAGTTTGCCAAAGAGTCCCTGGAGTTTCCCAAGCATCGCGTTTGCCTGCTCCGGGATCGATCTGGAGCCAAGCCCCAGGGGGGAGAGGGCGCTTTCCCACTCGGCCCGCCACTGTTCCAGCTCGGATTTCGCCTTCTCGGTTTGAGATTCGACCTTACGCAGCTCGCGCTTTTTTTGCTCCAGCTCGTTTGCCAGCCGCTCCCGTTCGGCCGCTGTTTTCGTCTCTTCTTCCACCAGATGCGCTGCCCTGGCGACTGTTTCATGCAACGAGTCGCCCTCTTCGCAAGCTTTTCCGAATGTAAGCAGAAACTGTGCGAGCGCACCTTTTAGCTCTTCGATCCTGGTCGCGCGATAGGAGGCCTCGCTAAAAAGCTTTCGTATCTCCATGCGCCTGCGCAAAAAGTCGGCCCTTTTCGCAGCCCACCGCCGCATCCGGTCGGGAGAGGCGGGGGCAAATCCGCAGGGAAGCCACAGGTCGTTCCATTCCCTGTGCGCTTCGGCAAGGATTTTTTCGGTCGCTTCCCTTTTTCGTTCGACCTCGCTTTTTTCCAGTTCGAGAGTATTTCGCGCCGAAACCTGGCCGTTGTAGTCGGCTACCCGATCGGCCTCGCGCCGCAGCCGGTCGGAGAGTTGATCGGCTGCCGCAACGCTTTTTTCGAACGCATCCGGAAGCGTCTCCGCCCCGGGCGCCAGGGCGAGGAAGGCGTCCCGGTCTTTTTCGGAAACTTTTCCGCCATCGATCGCCGCGCGAATCAATTTCCAGCCGGTTTCACGCACCCCGCGCGCATGTACGAGATCTTCCACCGATACCACTTCCCCGGCTTTGAGCTCGGAGACTCGGCCTTCGATTTTCCGAATTTGCCCGGAAATTTTCCCAAGTTCCCTCCCGTGATTTTCGAGTTCCTTTTCGGCTTCCCGGAACCTTTTTTCGAATTCGTCGATAGTCTCCCCATCGGGGGCCGGGAGCCGCTCGAGTTCATCGAGGCTGCCGGTCCAAAGCTCCAGTCCCATTAGGTCGATGTTAGCCTGCTCTTGGGCGTTCAAAAGAGTCGCTTCGATTTGGGCGAGCTCCTCTTCGATCCTGCCGCAGCTTTTCGCCTCCTCGATCGCTGTTCGGAGCGGAGCGATGTCGCGCGGGACGGGGAGGGAGGCAAGCTTTTGGCTTCTTTCCCCGATTTCGAATGTAAGGTCCCGCGCCTTTTCGAGCGCATTATCCAGGTTTGCCGCGTACTTTTCGCGCTTCGCCCCGAGATTTTGTATGACGATCTCCTCGTCGGCCCGAAGCCTCAGTTCTTCGACCCTTTCCAGCGGAAACCCCTTGCGCAGCTCCCCCAAAAGTTCCCTCGCCCGGTCTTCGAGCGCTTTTTTTTGCACGACGAGTTTGGGGCGCTCGGCCAGAGCTTTCCTGTGGCTTCCGATCGTTTGATAGAGGTCGCTTATCTCCCCGGTGAAATCGAGAACCGCAGGCGAGGTCTTGAGACCGTTCGATTCCGAGCGGAGCTTTTCGATTCTTTGTTCGGTCAGGATTGCGTTCTGTTCTTCGAGTCTCAGACTCTGGACGGCCTTTTGTCTCTTTTCGGAAAAGCCTTGGGGAAGGATTGGAGCCGATGCATACCCGGAGAGTTCCGCGAGCATGCCCTTGCGCCTGCCTAACAGGGGAAGGGCTGTGCGGATGCGTTCGAGGCGGCCTCTTTCCTGCTCGGCCTTTCCCAGTTCGGCTTCCACCGCACTCTTTTCTGCGAGCGCCGCCTGCAGGTTTTGGAAATGCTTGTCCCATTTTTCGTTCGGGAGCTGCAAGTCGCGGAGTCTTCTCTGTTCTTCGCGAAGAGTCGACAGGAGTTCGTTAATCTTCGGCTTGGCCCCCCCGGCCTTAAAGAGCGCGTTTGCCTCCTCCCGCACCTGGTCTTCTATCCTGCGGAAAGATGCCATGCCGGCCCCGGCGGCGAAAAGCACGTCTGCCAGCTCGCCCTCGCCCTTTACGATTTCGGCGCCTCCTGCGACGAGTGCGTCATGATCGATCCCGAAGCGCTTGGAGAAGTCGTTTGCCGATATCCTTCCGCACGCTTCGTGCCACAGGGTTTCATCGAGCAGGGAATCGTCGGAGGCCCTGAGAGTATTGGCACGTCCTTTTCGCCGCACCGCCTCGATCGTTTTGCCGCTTCCGGTCCTCAGTGCACCGCCGATTCTCAGTTGCTGATAGGTGTGTTTGAAGACGTCTTCGCATCGTTCCGGAATTCCGAAAAGAAAATATCCCAGGGCCCGGAGCGCCGAGCTCTTGCCTGCTTCATTGGGGCCGTAGATCAGGTGCAGGCCTTCGTTTCCCCTGCCAAGATCGAGGCTCACATCCGTAAAGGGTCCGCACGCAATCAGGTCCAGCCGCATTATTTTCATAATTGCGCCCTCATTTCGCTATCCCGAGTCTTTGCACGAGCATCGGTCGAACCTCTTGGAGAAGCCGCGCGAGCGCTGCACCGTCCTTTGGGGAAACCGCCCCGTCCCCATCCCCGTTCCTGATTTCGAGCGGGAGTTTGTCCCACAGGTCGCCAAGACATGCGCCCATCTCGATCAGCCGGTCGGGGGCGGCTGCGATTTCGTCTATCAGGTTCAAGAGAACCTCGACCGGCCCCCCGGCTCCATCGATATCTTCGGCCGGTAGAGGCGAGGTGTCGAGCGCTACCTTTTCGATCCACACCCTGTCGCAAAGAAGGGAAATCGCCTCCGCCCGGATAGCATTTTCCAGCCGTTCGGGGTCGGAAGCGATCCGGTCGTGGACACCGCACGCCCCCCGCATATTTATGCGCACCGCCATCGGAAGCTCCGAACTCGAGGCTGCCGCCGACAGGCCGTTCATAATCCTTTCCAGGACGGCCGATTCCGTTTCGATGCCGGTAGCATCGACAGTGCACCGTTCCCATCGGAAGACGTCCAGTGGGTGAAACTCGCAGGCGGGCCTCCCGTTTTCGACCCGCACCAGCATGCAGCCCTTTTCCCCTGTTTCTCGTATATTGCGGCCCTGGAGGTTTCCGGCAAAAAGGATCGGCGGGTCTTCGCAGAGTGCCTGCCGTTTGTGAATGTGTCCGAGGGCCCAGTAGTCGTAGCCTTTCCCTTTGAGGCCTTCGATGCTGCACGGGGCGTAAGTGGCGTGTTCGCTGCTCCCGGTTGCGCAGGTGTGGAGCATGCCGATATTGAAATATCCCTTGAGGGCTGCCGGATAGTCGAGGGAAAGGTCCCGGTTTACCGCTCCGGAGGGGAAGCTCTGGCCGTGTATGGCGACCCCGGCCTGCTCAATCACAAATGTGTCCGGCCTGCGCGATGTGAAGCGATGAATTCGCTCGGGAAGCCGGAGGCTTTTCGTCATTTTATTTGCAGCGTCGTGATTTCCGGCGATGATGCAGACGGGAATTCCCGCTTCTGCGAGCCGGGCCATCCTGGATACGAAATAGAGCCCGGTGTTGTAGTCCTTCCAGTCGCCGTCGTAGAGGTCCCCGCTTATCAGGACAAAATCGACCTTTTCCGAGATCGCGAGCTGTACGAGATTGTCGAGCGCCCTGCGGGTTGCCTGCCGGATGAGTTCCACAGGTGCGCCTTCATACCCTTCGAGCCTCAGCATCGGGCTGTCCAGGTGGATGTCTGCCGCGTGAATGAAAGAAAACATATCCCCCCCCGAAGGAAATCTTTTACTTTTTGCCCACCCCTTGTCAAACTATACCAAATCGCCCGGGTTACTGCCAGTTATCGGTGTGGCTGCGGGTGTGAAACAAGTTCGGATTGGCATGAGGTAAAAAGAGTCGTGACAGAAAAGACAAAATCATCCATGGCTATCGCAGCAGCTTTGCCTGCAGAAAATAGCGAACAGTCGCAGGTTTCTCCCACCACCCTGGACATCGTGCGGGTTTGGCTTAAGATCGGCACGATCGGTTTCGGGGGAGGCTATGCCGTTCTCGACCTGATCCATTCGGAGCTGGTCGTAAAGCACGCGTGGCTAAGCGAGCAGCGTTTTGAAAACATGACGGCGCTCTCCGAAATGGCGCCAGGCGCGCTCACGGTCAACCTCCTGGCCGGAATCGCCTACCGGCTGGGTGGTGTGGGAACGATGATACTGGCGACCCTGGCCCTGATCCTTCCTTCTTTTTTGCTTATCGTTGCCCTGGCCGGGGCTTTCCTCGCCTGGGAAAACAATCCCGTGGTAAGATTTGCGATGGAGGGGCTGACCGCGGGGGTAGTGGGGCTTCTCTTTGCCGTCGCCTGGGACATGGTGCGACGGATTCCCGGGCACTGGTGCTGTTTTGTAATCGGAGGCGCCGCTCTTCTCCTGGGACTCTTTTTCCCCGTAAACCCGATCTGGCTAGTTATTATGGGAGGATCGGCGGGGGCGGTCAAGGTGTTTCTAACCCCATTGTTTACAAAGAAATCGGAATAGATCGGAATCCCGAGATGAACATATTCAATGAGCTTGCAGTTTCGTTTCTAAAAATCGGCTTTTTCGGCTTCGGCGGCGGGTTTGCCATGATCCCGCTGATGCAGAGCGCAGTGGTCCATCAGACCGGCTGGCTGAGCGCTTCCCAATTCGGCGCGGCCATCGCGCTGGGGCAGGTGACCCCGGGGCCGGTTGCAATCAGCGCAACCTTCATCGGCTACAAGGTGGCCGGCATCGTTGGAGCGGTTGTCGCGACAGCGGCGATCTTCACCCCCTCGCTTATCTGCATGTACCTGCTCGAAAAGTTCTATCTCAAAGTGCGGGGAAAAGAGATGACTCAAGCCATCATGCACGGGGTCCTGCCCGTGGTCGCCGCCATCATCCTGACAGCGGCGATTTCTCTTGGCAAACAGTCGATGCATTCCCTGTGGCAGAGTGGTGTAATCGTAGCCGTGGCGGGGCTTGCGATATCCCGCCGGGTGAGCTACGGACTGCTCGTGATGGGTTCCATGGCGGTCGGGATTGTGATGGCGTTTGTCATGCGGTGAAAGGAAGCGGGAAGCGGAATAACATGACGGATTGCGGCATTGACAATGACCGCTTTGAATGGCCTCGAATGGCCTCCTTTCAGCATACCGGAAACCATGGGACGCATCAGGTAATTCGGACCCAAGTCCCCCTTTGAAAAAGGGGGATTTAGGGGGATTTTCCAAGTAAACCAGTCGCATACTCCTTTTAAATCCCCCCTTTTTGCAAAAGGGGGGAAATCCGGTCGAGTCCGCACCTTAGGGCGCGTTTCCGGATGAAAACTAGTTTAGTCGGATTTCCCGCTGCGATGTGCACCGATACAGGCCGTGGCTTTTTCCGATACCGGCCGGACGGCAAGTCTCCCGGGTACGCGGCAGATCGATCTCCTGAAATCGAGGAGTATCTCTTTTAATGCCTCAATCATGCCCCAATCCGGCAATAAATTTTTCCGGTTAATGTAGAAACCGGAAAACTTTATAACCGGTTTTCGCAATGATGTTGGTATCAAACATCACCTTCGTTCGAAGACTCTGTCAATCATATGCCCCGCCTCTCTCATTTTCCTGTGGGCATTGATTATTTCGTCGTCAATAAGGGCCATCTCCATGGCCTTATTTACCGCCTCCTTTTCCGTACGCACCCCGAAAATCTCCCTCAATCTGTCAATATATTCCTGATTCATCTCCATTGTTTTTTTTACCATCTCGGACTTCATGGCGCCTCCATTGTAACCATACATTTCCCTTTCCCGGCGTATTTCGGAATCCTACTGAGCAGAGCATCGTGCCAGAGCCTTGGTCGGCATCTGGATGTAGTTGTCCGGAGCTTCGCTCTGGTTTTGAATTGCGAAGAAATGACGTTCGATTTCCTTCAAGACGGCCGCGTCGTAGTAGACCATGCCGCACTCCTGACAAATCTCAACCGGGGTGTCGGGAACGAGCAGGTATTTTCCGCGATGACTGTAGAGGTATTCGATGCACTTCTCCACATAGCGGTCACTGCCACAGAAATTACAGCGTTTCGTTTTCATTGAGGTGTTTCTCCTCGGGTCCATGGATCAATGAATTTTGGAAGGCCGGGAATGTAGACAGTGATGATCGCCACTTTCTCACCACGCCATCCGCAAACAATATGGATGGGGATGTTGTCGGCGGACCCCACCAGCAAACAACTTTCACCACGCCCGGTGTCCGGATATTGCTCAAGGACCTCACCCGCTGAAATGGCCTGCTCGACCTGAGCCAATGATAGCCCGTCAGCCTTGCGCTCGAGGTCTGCGTGAAGTGTGTAAACGTACTGGTTGGCCTGGACTCGTGATTTGATCTCTTTGATATCCACGTCAACTCCACCAAGAATTCGAGGCAGACACAATCAACGGGAAAAAAATTTTTCCAACCAGCTCCAGTCGTTCAGATCATGGCCGTTCTTGCATCTCCCGTCCCTGTGGTGGCAAAACCCCCAGTTCATCCCCTGGACTGCGGGGAAACTCGTCGCCAGTCATTCGGCCCGGGGGCGGTTATGGGCTGGCTTTTTTTAGCGCCCGACCCCCGTTCCTCTTCCGTTTCACCTACACTATACGATCTCTTTTCCAAGTTGACCAGTTGTTTGCAACCTTGGATGTCTTCGCCTGGTCCTTTGGTTCGCTTTTTTTTCGCACACTTCAAACTCGCACAGCGAGCTTTTTACTTTACAAGCTATTCGGATTCGATATGCAGATCGGTCCCCGAATAGCCAAAAAGACCTATCAAATCCCGACTTATTTTGACTATGGCCTTTGTGGACAGCTTTGCCGTCACATAGTATTCCGAATCTGAGATTTGTTTTGGATCTTTGAGTTGCCTTGGATCAGTGCCGAAATAAGTTATTTTCCATCCCCTGAGTCCCAAGCACTTGGCGAAATCGGTACTATGTCTATAGTACAATTCTGATGCCACGATCAAAAGCATCTCCATCCAGTTCTTGGGACGATAGCTTTTCCCAAGAAAAACGCAACTACTAAGCTTCTTGTTTGTGTAATCATCATTTGGCTCTGAGGTGGGAACCCGGCGGCGAGTAATCATAGGTTTGACATCCAATGCTTTCGGCGCAGCTGCACTAATGCATGCTGACCGAGTTTTCTGCCATATTTCGATATCAACTTGCTGGAGAGCCGCATTGAATGTTTCTTTTTCTCTAACGGGAAATTCATTCCTGGGCCTCGAAGAGTTGCAAAACCGGTGGGTGAGGCGGGCATTCTCTGGCACGGTTTTGCCACCTCTCCAAAATTGCTCTATGTGATCTAATGAAGAATCGTCAATAGACAGGATTTTCTGTCGGCAAATTTCACATATAGGATTTTCGTGGAACATCTTCTGCTTCAGCTCAAATGAAAAGCAACGTGGCTCCTTGTGCTGGATCCCGACAATTTGTTGTAGAATAAGACGCCATTTGTCGAAGCGCTTTGTAACAGCCTGAGTTGTGCTTGTGGATATCTCAATTGAGTCGATAAACTCCGGGTCTGATGTCATTAAAAAGATTAGTGCTTCCCGAATTGCATCAAGATTTCTAAAAACACCGTGCTTTTCCTCTCTGGCAAAAGAATACATTAAAACGTCATATAGCGAAGCGTTAAAATGGTTAGGTTCCCAATTGCCATTTGGATTGGATTCGGAGCCTTTATAATAGCGCTTAAACGCGTATTTACCAAGCAAGGATTTAATAATTGAAACAGAATTCTTAAATGCCATTCTAAGTTGTGCTGCGTCATTATCGGAAATGGACTGATATTTTTCCATATCGCGATTCATAAATAATCGCATCGGAGATTTATACTTTAGGTATGTTTCATGATAAAAAGCCGAAAATCGCAATACCAACTGAACATCTCTCATCCGTTTATCCGGCTTTGAAATGCCCAATAGAAATCTGAAGTCTTGGTCAAAAGCAAGTTCTTTGAGTAATTCGTTATAAGTCCCTCTATAGATACAGTTCCGGAGTTCTTGATCATTGAGAGAAACAGAACCAGTGTTCAATCTTTCGAAAATTTCAAATTTAAGATTTGGATTGGATTCTTTTCTGAATGTTATCGTTCGGATTTTACAATATCTGATCTTGTCTTGATGGTGTTCGGGAAGATCCGAGAACTTCAGTTGGTTTAGTTCTGAAAAAACTTTTAGGCCTGAAAGACGAAAATCAGATCCGCTTGGAAATTTGCCTTCTAAAAAAGAGAAGAACGATGTCAATCTCTGCTGGCCGTCAATAACGTATTCCTTATTGTCCTTCTCCTGGGAAATATATACGATAGGAAGGGGTATATCCAGCAACGCAGATTCGATCAGGCGACTACATTTTGCTGTGTCCCATACGAATTGTCGTTGAAAGTCTGGTTGTACTATGAGCTTTCCCCGCTTGCATTTATTGTATAGTGACTCAACCTCTGGGTCGCCTTGGTCGGTAAAGATTTGAGTACGGTCTGCTGGTTCAATAACGTCATCAGTTTCTTCGTCCAGCGGGATGTCGAACTCCATCTGTTCAGCATCTTTTAACATTATTGATCCTTTGCGGGTCCGGTGCAGTAAATGGGGTTAGCTGGGATTTCTCGTTCTTCGTACCAAGCAGCTTTTGTATATTTCCCGTCACCCATCTCCTCCCGTTGCATCTTTTGTCGCCATCTCGGGGGAAGGACTGAGTCCCACCGATCGCAAAAGCGGTCTGATCGGACGAAGTAAAGCGCTGAACCTTCGAGCATCATCTGGAACTTCCAGAGGTCCATGTAACGCCAAACAGTCGCAGCGCCATCGGGCAATTCGAGACCTGTCAAAGGTGTATAGGGCATTGCATACCTCACGCCAAAATTATGGGCTGGGCTGTTACCTGGCGGATAGCTATGTTTCGGCTGATCCGTTTTAAGACGCCAATTCGCGGACTTCAGCCCATATAGGGGTAACCCCGACACGGGTTTATCATCTCTTTAGTACGTACAGTACAACAAACCGTCACGTTTTTCCTGTAAAAAGCGAACGACCTCGGGGGGTGAGGCTTTCGGGGGCCGCCTCGGTGCCCCTTTGGATTACGAAGTGCACATTGCCGCTTTCGATGGTCCATTCGCCGAGCTGGGCCAGAGTCAAATGGACCCGCGCATCTTGATGCGAGCCAGCCTCATGTCGCAGCGGACGGCCCGCGGCGCTGGTTCAGCTCGTAAACGGCTCAGCAGCCTTCGCAAATTCGCCTTCGGCTGTTTCAGGCGCGCCGGCGTTGGCCTGCCTCGCAGCCCCCGCTAGGCCCACTTCTGCGGTCCCCAGGGTCGCTTGCACGGCCTGCGTAAACGCCGCGCGCTCGGCCGCCGGGAGTTCCTCGCTTTGTTTCTCTACCTTGCGGCAGATATTCCCCGCGATCGGTCGAAGGGCCCCTGCTCTTCAGACTTATGACGTTCGGCGGGCGCTCGATTCCCTGCCAAGCATATTTCGCCCGTGCCGTCGAAGCCTTTTGATCAATCCGGTTTCTTGAAAGCCTTTTCAAAAGGATTGTTAAAGGCGACTTTTTGCTTGCCAGCCGGGGCCTTGGCGGGTTTCGGCCCTGTTGCCGGGGCCTGCTTCTGAGGTTTTTCCTGCGGCCGGCGCGTGGGAGAGGCCTCGCCCGGTGCTGCCGCCGCAGCCTGCGATTTCATGGAAAGCGATACGCGCCCTCTTTCCAGGTCCACCTCGAGAACTGTGACCGATACCTTCTGATGGACCTTCACCACCTCGCGGGGATCCTTTACGAATCTATCCGAGAGTTCGCTCAGGTGGACAAGGCCGTCCCTGTGCACCCCGATATCCACAAAGGCTCCGAAGGCGGTCACGTTGGTTACGATTCCCGGCAGCTTCATGCCGACTTCCAGATCGGTCAGTTTTTCGACCCCGGCAGCGAAGGAAAAGGCTTCAAACGATTTGCGAGGGTCTCTGCCCGGTTTTGCGAGTTCGGACAGGATATCTACGAGGGTGGGTATGCCGACTTTTTCCGTCACATACCGCGCGGGATCGATTTTTTCCCGCAACGAGGGTTCACGCATCAGGTCGGAAACAGAACAGCCAAGGTCTGCTGCCATTTTCTCGACGATCGGGTAGGATTCCGGGTGAACCGCGCTCGCATCCAATGGGTTTTCTCCGTCGGAGATGCGCAAAAAACCGGCCGATTGCTCGAAGGCGCGCGGCCCGAGGCGGGCGACTTTCTTTAGATCCTGCCGCTTGCGAAACGGCCCGTTTTTTTCCCGGTGGGAAACGATGCCGGTGGCAAGCTGGGGGCCAAGCCCGGAGATATAGGAAAGAAGCTGCGGGCTGGCCGAATTGACCTCGACCCCGACACCGTTTACGCAGCTCACAACGACATCATCCAGACCCTTTTTCAGCTCCGTCTGATCCACATCGTGCTGGTACTGCCCGACTCCAATGGATTTGGGATCGATTTTGACCAGCTCGGCCAGGGGATCGATCAGGCGCCTTCCTATCGATACCGCGCCGCGTACTGTCAGGTCGTGGTCGGGAAACTCCTCGCGAGCCACACTGGAGGCGGAGTAGATCGACGCACCGCTTTCATCTACCATGATGAGTTGGATTTCCTGCGGAAATCCAAGCTTTCGAATGAATGCCTCGGTTTCCCGGCCGGCCGTGCCGTTTCCTATGGCGACGGCCTCGGTGGAAAACTCGCGTACAAGAGCGCGCAGGCGCGCTTCGGCCTTCTCGGACTCACGAGCCCCTGTGTGCGGGTAGATCGTTTCGGTATGGAGGAGCTTTCCCCGGGGGTCGAGACACACCAGTTTGCACCCGGTGCGAAAGCCGGGGTCTATCGCCATGACCCGTTTAAACCCGAGCGGAGGCGCCATGAGAAGGTGGCGCAAATTGTCGGCAAACACCTGGATGGCGTCTTTTTCGGCGCGGAGCCTGGATTCGTTTCTGATCTCCGTTTCCAGCGAAGGGGCAAGAAGCCTCTTATAGCCGTCGTGAACCGCGGTGCGGACCTGGCCGGAGGAGGGGGAGTCATTCTTCAGGAAAACGGCTTCGAGCAGGTCCAGGGCTTCTTTTTCGGGCGGTTCGATGCGTACCGTTAGAAAGCCTTCCTTTTCCCCCCTCCGAACCGCCAGTATCCGGTGCGAGGGGGCACCTGCGATCGGCTCCTCCCTGTCGTAATAGTCCCGATACTGCACCCCTTCGGCTTCCTTCCCGGCGACGACCCGGGATTTCAGCATTCCTTTGGAGGAGAAAAGCGCCCGCAGTTTCACGCGGGATTCTCCGTTCTCGTTTACCCATTCGGCAATGATGTCCCGCGCCCCGGAAAGGGCGTCCTGCGGGGAGGCCACCTCCTTTTCCGCGCTGACAAAAGTCGTAGCCAGTTCGAGCGGATCGATGGCGGGGTCCTGTTCAAAAAGGGCGACGGCGAGGGGCTCGATCCCTTTTTCTCTTGCGATGGCCGCCCGTGTGCGGCGTTTGGGCCGAAAGGGCAGGTAGATATCTTCGATTTCGGCAAGCGTTGCGGCCCCGAGGATGCGCTCCTCCAACTCATCGGTCAGTTTTTCCTGTTCGCGCAAAGATTTCAGGACAGCGCTTCTGCGTTTTTCGAGCATATCGAGCTGGGCGAGCCGGTCGCGAATGGCGGTAACGAGCGTTTCGTCGAGAGTTCCGGTTGCTTCCTTGCGGTAGCGAGCGATAAAGGGGACGGTTGCGCCCTCTTCGAGCAGTTCGGCCGTAGCGCGCACCTGGTAAGGCTTTAGACCCATTTCACGGGAGATGGAATCGAGGTGATCCTGGTTCATGGTTTCCTTTCACGTCGTCAATAGATACGGTCTTCAAACGTTCGTTCCATTATACTCCGGATCGATTTTTTGACCATAAGACTCCGTGGGAAACCGCGACACTCTTGATAATGGCGAAAACCCGCAGGCCGGGCTTTAATCCCAGGGATGCGAGAGCCAGGGGAGTTATCCTCGCCAGAAGAGGAGCGCCAATATCGAGCAGGACGTCTACGAGCGCGCCGTTTCCGTTTGAAATTTCCTGAACGGTTGCGGGCAGGATGTTCTGCACGCTGATGTGCTCGGGGGGAACCAGCGCAATGGCGACGTGTCTTGCCTCGATGCGAAGCCTCACCCTGTTTCCGATGGCGACCTCGAGCAGCGGGACCTTTACGACACCCCCCGGGAAACGAAGATAGCTCAAGCCCTCCGACTCATGATGCGAGTCAACTACCGTAGATATCACGGCGCCGCAATCGGTGTACCCGGTAAGACTTTGCAGATCGCGGCGGCTCATCAGTTCTTCGACCCTGCCCGATGCGACCGTATGGCCGGAATCGAGCACCACCATGACATCGGCGAGGTTCAGTATTTCTTCGAGCGAATGGCTGACATAGAGGATGGGAATGGAAAACTCGGAGGCAAGCCGGGCGATGAAGGGCAGCACCTCGGCTTTTCTTGCGAAATCGAGCGCGGCAAGCGGTTCGTCCATGAGCAGGACCGAAGGGCTCGTGAGCAGGGCCCGGCCGATCGCCACCCGCTGTTTTTCTCCGCCCGAGAGTTTGGCAGGCCTGCGGTCGACCAGGTGCTCGATGCCGAGCAGGTTCACGACCTGGTCGAACTCCACGTATCGTTCGGCCTCGGGGGTAAGGCGCATCCCGTAGGTCAGGTTGGAGCGAACCGAAAGGTGGGGAAACAGTCTGCCTTCCTGAAAAATATAGCCGACGCGCCTCTTTTCGGGAGGAAGGTTCACCCGCTTTTTCGAGTCGAAAAGGCAGCGGCCCCCTATGATGATGTGCCCCTCCTGCGGGCGCGCGAGCCCTGCGACCATGTTGATGATCGAAGTCTTTCCCGCGCCCGAGCGGCCGAAAAGAGCGGTCACGCCCACTTCTTCCGAATGAAATGCAGCCTCTACCTCGAAATTGCCCTGCCTGCGCCTGACGGATACATCCAGCACGAAATGAACCCCTTGAACCTCACCTTTCCAATCTGGCTGCGTAGCGCCTGGCCAAGACCTCGGAAGCGACCAGAGCAGCCATTCCCAGGGCTATGGAGATGATGCAAAGGCGCATCGCCGCATGTTCTCCGCCCGGGATCTGGGTGAGTGTGTAGAGAGCCAGGGGGAGTGTCTGCGTCTCCCCCCGGATATTGGAGACGAAAGTGATGGTCGCCCCGAATTCCCCGAGGCTTCGCGCGAAGGCCAGAATGGCCCCTGCAATTACGCCCGGGAAAACCAGGGGCAGAGTCACCGTGAAAAACACTCTGAGCGGTCCCGCTCCGAGCGTTCGGGCCGCGGCCTCCAGCCCCCGGTCCACATTTTCTATCGAAAGCCTCACGGCGCGCACAAGAAGCGGGAAGGCCATGACCGCCGAAGCGAGGGCTGCGCCCTTCCAGGTAAAGGCGATCGTGATTCCCAGCCTGTTGTGAAGCCACGCCCCGAGGATTCCCCTGTTCCCCAGCAGCACGAGCAACAGGTATCCCAAAACGACCGGCGGCAGCACCAGAGGCAGGTGAATCAGGCCGTCGAGCGCGGATTTTCCCGGAAACTTCCCCCGCGCAAGGACCCACGCCGCCAGGATGCCGAACGGAAGGCTTATGGCCACGGCCCAGCAGGAGACCCAAAGGCTCAGCTTCAGGGCGTCGATTTCTACAGGGGTAAGACTGAAAAAATTCATCACTTTACGCTGAAACCATATTTTTCAAAAACCGCCCTTGCCTGCGGGGTCTTTAAAAATGCAAGGAAATTTTTAGCCGCGGGAGTCTCCTGCCCGGCCACCAAAGCTGCAGGATAGACGATCGGCGGATGGCTGTCAGCCGGAAATACGCCAACCACCTTGACCTTTTTCGAAATTGCGGCGTCTGTGGCATAAACGATTCCTAAAGGTGTCTCGCCGCGCTCCACCAAAACCAGAGCCAATCGGACGTTTTCTTCACGGGCCAGGTTTCCTTTGACGCTTTTCCACTCATGGAGGGCTTTCAGGGCCTGCTTTGCGTAAATCCCGGCAGGCACGTGGGCCGGGTCCCCCACCGAGAGCTTTCCGCCCGCAAGCAGCCCTGCCAGATTGAACCCTTTGGTGATCTCGACCTTGTTTATCCTGCTGCCCGCCGGCGCGATCAATACGAGAGTGTTGCCGAGCAGATTGAAACGCGAGGCCGGATCGATCAGTTTTTTCTTCTCCAGATAATCCATCCACTTTTCATCCGCCGATAAAAAAACGCCGGCAGGCGCTCCGTTTTCGATCTGTTTGGCAAGCGTTGAAGACGAAAGATAGGAAGGGGTGAACGTGATCCCGTATTTTTTTTCGAACAATTTCCCGACATCATTCAAGGAGTTCGTAAGAGACGCGGCCGCGAACACGGTGAGGTTTCCGGCCGCTCGGGCCGGAGCATTCAACCCGGCGACAAAAGACAACCCCAACAGCACTGCAAAAAAACTTCGAGTAATCCGATTCATAATTCCTCTCCGTTCGATGTGAATGCAACAGTAAAACTCAAACCTTTCGATTCGTAAAGCCTAGCGGTCCGGCCCGAAGCCGTCCGGTCGAACAGTCATCAGGACCTTCCGGCTGAACCGATGGATGACTGGGGTGCCCGCGCCGTGCCGGACGGCCCTCAAGACCGCCTCGCCATCTTCGACGACCGTACCGCCAAGCATCCGCACCGGCAGTCCGGAGAATGCTTCGGGGGCCAGCGGGGTGCTCGGCCCGAGCAGTATCGCTTTGACTTTCGAGCCGGCGCGGCCCAGTATCTCTTCGGTCGAGCCGTTCAGAATGGAGGTTGAGGTCAGGATCAACACTTCGGCCCATTCTGCCAGTCTGTCATAAAAAAGGGATTTCTCCTCGCCGGAAAAGATGCGGGGCGATCCGAAATCTGCCGCCTGCGAGCGGCGAGCGTTTCGTTCGATCACTTCGACCAACGCGCCCCTTTCTTTCAAGGGTTTCATGAGCGGCCCGAAGAAGCCGACCATCGCCACACGGCTCTTTTGCCCGATGCCCAAAGAATCCATCCAACCGCTGTCCCCGGGTTCTTCGGCAAGCTTGCAGGCCGTCTCGTGGTTGATCGCGTTTATAAGCGCAAGAGCCATGCTTCTGTCAAGCGGCGAGGGGCTTTTGATCAGTTTGAGCAACTCGGCCGCGCTCTCGCCCTCATAGTCCCGGTAGCCTTCTCCCTTCGGACAGCACCCCCCGCCCTCCGTGTTGGTGTAGGCGATCCCCGTCCCACCCGCGTCGGTTACCACCGCCGTGTACTGCAGGCCCGCGCAAAGGTGGGCGACCTTCAACGCGCGCGCTCGCGGATAAAAAAGATCGTAGAGATTTTCGACCAGTCCCACAGATTTTCTCTCCTTCCGGCGGCGACTCCCGGCCACCGCGTCGGTTCCTGTTTCGCGAGGAGTGCAGGCGAAAGGGAATGTCGTGAAAAAACGGCGCTTGACATTTAAAAAGTACCCATATAGCCTCATTATCGTTTTGAATGTCGTGTATGGACGAATATCAACTACCCCTTCTGCCCGATGGAAGCAAGGTGAAAAAGTGAAAAGCAGGCAGGTTGCGAAAGGATCGATTTTTTCAGTCGAAAAGGGACGGGTATTCGTTCGGTCGATGTTGGTGTGAGGAAGCGGGGGCTGATCTGCACTTTCAGGCAGGATTTTGACAAAGGGGGCACGCAGGGGAGGGGGAGAATGGTACGGGCGGTGAAGTACGCCGGCGCTCTGGCGCTGGGTGTGGTGGTGTGTTTTGCGGGAGTCTCTGGGGTGTGTGCCCGGCAGGATCAGGCCGGATCGCAGGCTGTGAAAA
Source organism: Deltaproteobacteria bacterium (assembly GCA_021813685.1). Lineage (GTDB taxonomy): Bacteria > Desulfobacterota > Syntrophobacteria > Syntrophobacterales > Syntrophobacteraceae > SbD1. Next base: position 18,710 of record JAKAJS010000072.1, read on the forward strand.
CCTCTGAGAAAAAGAAAGTCGCCAAAAAGAAAGCGGCCGGGCAGAGCGAGTCGGAGAAGAATCAGGTCTTCAAGCTGGGCGAAGTCGAAGTGGTCGGACAGCAGAAACAGGATGAGAACATCACGGTAGACCGGATCTACAACAGGGAAATGCGTCTTTTCGATACCAACAGCGTGGCTACGGCGGCGAATCTGGATCCGGGAGTGAGCCTTGTGGAACAGGGCCAGAGGAACCAGGCTACCATCGACGTCCGCGGGTTTGACATTCGAGGGGTTCCGCTGTTTGTAGACGGAATTCCCATTTACGTGCCCTATGACGGCTATCCGGACCTTTCGGCCTTTAAGACTTTTAACATCTCCGAGATAGCCATCTCGAAGGGGTTTACCTCGGTTCTCTATGGCCCCAACACCGAGGGAGGGGCCATCAACGTGCTCACTCGAAAACCCCGAAAAGAATGTGAAGTCAGCGGCGGGTCGGGCTATGGGACAGGCGATGCCTATCACGGCTACATGAACTTCGGGAGCAACCAGGGCAAGTGGTTCATCCAGGGAGGGGGGTATTACGACAATACCGACTATTTCCCTCTGTCGGGAGACTTTGCGCCGACAAAGACCCAACCGTCGGGAAACAGGGTAAATTCCTATCAGAACGACTGGTCGGGCAACGTGACCCTGGGGCTGACGCCCAACTCCACAGATGAGTACGCCTTTTCCTTCATGAATATGGAGACGCAAAAGGGCGTGCCTCCCTATGCCGGATCGGACCCGCACGCGAAGGTGTCCTACTGGCAGTGGCCCTACTGGGATGTGCAGTTGCTGGACTTCCACTCGTACACGCAGATCTGTGAAAAGAACTATCTCAAGACGACTGCTTTCTACGACAAAACCGACAATCAGCTTTTCAGCTTTAACAACGAAAATTACGATACGATCATACCGAATAAAGGTTACGTTTTCGAGAGCAACTATAACGACTACTCGTACGGCGCATCCGCGGAGGCCGGAACGAAGCTGGTGCCGAAAAGCCTCATAAAGGTCGCCTTTCACTTTAAGGACGACGTTCATAAGCAGTGGGAGCCTGTCGCTTATCCGGCGCCGGAACCGGTCACCCGTTTCGAAGACAGAACCTATTCGGCCGGTATCGAAGACACGATCACCATAACCAAAGAGTTTTACTCCATCGCGGGAGCAAGCTACGATTGGATAAACACGATCGAGGCGCAGCAAACTCCCTCCACCAGCTTTCCGATCGGCTCGTCCCATTCGTTCAATCCGCAGCTGGGGCTTTTTTACAAGCTCACCGACACGGGCGTGCTCTACGCGACGGTGGCCAGAAAGTCGAGGCTTCCTTCGATCAAAGAGAAGTTCTCAAGCTTCATGAGCCAGGGCATTCCGTCTCCTGATCTGCAGCCGGAAAAAACGATCAATTATGATATCGGTTACAAGGATTTACTTGCCGGATGTCTGCACTTCCAGGCGGACGCCTTCTATAACGACGTAACCAATTACATCATCTACGCAAATACGAATATCCCGGACCCCTATTATCCGGGAACGACCTATTCTCAAATGCAAAACATCGGCAAAGTGCATCTGTACGGCGTGGAACTGGGTCTCAAGGGCCGGATATTGCCCCGACTGGAGGGAGGTTTCAACTACTCCTGGCTGCAATACGTAAACGGGAGCACCGGACAAACCCTGACGGACCTGCCTCACGACAAGGTCTTTGCGTATCTGCAGTATTTCACGCCTCTGCGGGGTGTCAGCGTGATCGGCTCCCTCGAGTATAACAGCGACAGGTTTACCCGATTGGACTACGGGATACCCTACGAGGCAAAGCAGTTCACCCTGATCAATCTCAAGGGTATCTACGACGTTCCCGGCCGGGTTGTCGACTGTTTTATGGGTCCCTTTCCCATTCACGTTCAGCTCGAGGCCGGGATTAACAACATAACGGACGAAAACCGGGAGCTCGAGGAGGGCTTTCCTCTCGCCGGCAGGACGTTCTTCGGGCAGATGAGGTTCACCTTTTAAGGAATTGCGGGCGAAGGTCGCAAGCCCCGCGGTCTTCGCCCGCAGGGGGCGGAGGCAGGTGCCCCCCTGCTTTCTCCGCCCCGTCTTCGCGTGTTATCCCCGGGCCGTATCGGGCTGTAGCGCCGCTTCCCGTTGCCTGCGGCGTTTTGTCCCAACGGCCCCGGATAACCCGTTCAGGAGGTTTGCGATGGAGGAGGGTTTTAAAAAGCTTCTGGATGAAGCCGTGAGGCTGCACGGTCATCTGTGCTCCGGCCAGGTCGTGGGGGTGAGAATGGCCGTGGCGGGCTTGAGGGAACTGGGCATAAAAGATCCCAAGGGGGAAGAGGGCAGGGACCTGGTGATATTTGTCGAAATCGACCGGTGCCCTGTCGACGCCATCATTGCGGTTACCGGCAGGACTCCGGGAAGGCGCAGCATAAAGATGATGGACTACGGGAAACAGGCGGCGACATTTGTTGACACCGGGACATCGAGGGCTGTCAGGGTGAGCGTCAGGACGGGTTACCTGGAGAGGGCCGGCGAGATGGCGAAAAATCTCGGTAATTTCGCCGATGAAAAGCTGGCGCAGTTGGAGGCCCTGGCCTTAATGCCCGAAGAGGAGCTTTTGAGCATTCGCCGGGTGCGAGTGGCGATGAGGCGCCGGGACCTTCCCGGAGAAACCCTGGAGATCGCGGTTTGTCAGGAGTGCGGGGAAACGGTAAAGGACATGCGCCAGGTTGGAGGGAGCGGGAAAGTGCTGTGCAGGCCCTGTGGACTCGGCGACTGCTACTACGAGGAAATCGAGCGTGATTGCAACGGTTGACTGGAACGAGATATGGCGACAGGCGCAGGCGAAAAAGAAAGGCGGCTCCCGGCGAGATCCCGCGTTTTGGGATAAGCGGGCTCCCGAATTTACCCGCCATGCGACGGCAAGCGACTACATCGGTCAGTTTCTCGGGATCATGAAACCCGAGGCGGAGTGGAGCGTGCTCGACATCGGGTGCGCAGCCGGGACCCTCGCGGTCCCGCTGGCTCCTGCGGTAAAATCCATTACCGCGCTCGATCCTTCCGCCGTGATGCTTTCGCTTCTCGAAGAGCGCTGCCGCAAACACGAGATAGGCAATGTCCGGGCCGTACGGGGCAGGTGGGAGGACGATTGGGATGACCTGGGGATCGGCGTCCACGATATCGCCATAGCCTCGCGGTCGCTCGTTGTGGAGGATCTGCGCGACGCCGTGCTAAAGCTTCAAAGCCGTGCGCGCAAACGGGTTTACATTGCGACCCTTGTGGGCGACGGCCCCTATGACCGCAAGGTTATCGAAGCCGCAGGCAGGCAGTGGTTCCCGGGAGCCGATTATATCGTCGTATACAACGTGCTGCGCCAGATGGGGATCTACGCCAATATCTCGCTTACCTGCACGGTAAACGACACCGGCTATGGGAGTCTCGAGGAAGCACTCGATTCGATGCGCTGGATGCTTTACGAAATGAGCCCCGAAGAAGAAGAAAATGTTCGGAACTATTTGAAGGGCACCCTGGTCCCTGACGGGGGCGGATGGAAGCTTCCCTATTCCCGGATCGAACGCTGGGCGGTGATCTGGTGGGACCCGGACGGGAATCTTTGAGGGCCGTGAGCGCACCCGATGAACCGTTGGGAGTTCTTGCCTGTTTGGAAGAAGCTCGGCCCGCGGAAACTGCCCCGCCGGGGCAGGCCTGCCCCGTGGAGAACGTCGAGGCGTCGGGGTGTGCGTTCGAGGGCTTGCAATCGCGTCGCATTCCTTGTCGTCGTGAGACCGCGCTGGGGTTGGGGGTCGCCATCGGCTTGCATGCCGTCGTACCCGTTCTGGTTGTGCTTCTGGGCTTTCTTTTCGCCGTCCCGTCGGCATCCGAGCCGACTTTTGTGACGGTGAGTCTCGTAAACGTGGCAGGGTCCGGTACAGGCGCCGGAGGCTCTCGGGGGGCGCCGGGAACGAGGGGGGCGGGAGGTGGCGGTTCGACGGCGAAAATCGCTTCCCCGAAGCCGCTCCGGGCAGAGGCGGCGGTTTCAAAAAAAGTTGAAGCCAAACCGCAGAAGGTGATTGCTCTTCCCGCAAAACCGCTTAAGCATATTCCGGTATGGGCGCCTGCCGTTGTCCGCCGCCGAAACGAAAAAGTTGTTCGGGCGCGGGCGCCCTCTTTAAAAGACTTTCCCAAACCGGTGCACCACCGGGTCGCGGCAACCGGCGAGCCGCCCGAGGCGCCGGCAGCTGCTCCTTCCGGTAATTTGCCCGCGCAGCCCGGCCCCGCCTCCGGCACAGGAGCGGGTGTAAATAACGGTTCGGCAGGCGGCGGGTCTCTGCCGGGAATTGGGGAAGGGGGTGAAGGTGGCGGCGGTCGGGGACTTGGAACGGGATCGGGAGGAAACGGTGCGGCAAAAGTGGATAAGCCGCCCGTTCCGATTACAAGAGTCGAGCCCGAATATCCGGACGAAGCCAGGCAGTTGTGCATTTCGGGCAGGGTGGTCCTCAAGTTTTTGGTAGAACCGGATGGAAGGGTTTCCAGGGCCTCGATCCTCTCGGCCCGGCCGGCAGGGGTTTTCAACCGGAGCGCGCTTGCCGCCATCGTCGAATGGAGATTCAAACCCGGTCTCTACAGGGGAAAGCCGGTTGCCGCGTGGGTCGAACTGCCGGTAAGCTTTCATCTTGCGAGGTGAACACAGGAGAGTGTTATGTCAACCATTGCTACAGGGTCTTTGCGGGTAATCGGAAGAGTGAGGCAGCCTCTGGTACTTTCCAGAGACGAGTTGCGCAAAATGGAAACCGAGGAGGCACACGACATTGCGCTCAATTGCGGTGAGGGGGATCCCGTGGGCAGAATCGAAAGCTGCCGGGGAGTGCTCCTGGAAAGCGTGATCGGGAAGGCTGCAGTGATCAGGGAAGACCACAACGATACGAAAAAGATGTTCCTCGTGGCATCCGCTTCGGATGGCTACAAAGCGGTTTTTTCCTGGCAGGAGATATTCAATACCCCGATCGGGGGCGGCGTTCTGGTGCTCATAGAAAAGAACGGGAAGCCGCTTGGCACCGATGCGGGCGGCCTCGAACTCATTTCTCTCCAGGACTATTTCAGCGGGCCGAGATATGTAAGAAACCTGCAAACCATCGAGGTGTTGATGGCCGGATGATCTTTCGATCGACGTGATGAGGGAGGAAATGACGTTGTCGCTGCCGATGTCGACTTTCACCTTCGCCATTACCTTGACCTTCCTTCACGTCGATTCCCTTCCCCTTGATTGCGTTTCTCGCGCTCAGTTTCATCCCCTATCCCTTTGTGTGAAGTTTGCGGAAAATGCTTTACAGGCAACCAATGCATGTGCCTGTGATTGCGAATTCTTTGGCTTCTCTCAAAGGATGTCGCGGTGTATACTGGTATGTATGTATTCATCGCCATAACCCGCGGGGCCGCTTACATTCGGGAAAGTGGCGGCAATTTTCCGGGGAGGATACGCCATGAAATCCGAAAAGGAGCATGTGACCTGTAACCTGAGGTCGATCCGCCAGGCAAAGGGGCTTTCTCAGAGCGAACTGGCTGCCAGAGTGGGCGTCAAACGCCAGGCGGTCTATGACATGGAGACCGGGCGCTATGTGCCCAACACCGTCCTTGCGTTAAGGATCGCAAGAGAATTGGGTTGCAGGGTGGAAACGCTTTTCTCCCTGGATGAGTTCGAAGACGAGAAGGTCGTAACGCTGGTCGAAGAGGCCGTGGGGGCAAATGCCAGGGTTTCGGTGGCCAGTGTTCGGGATCGACTCGTCGCTTACCCGCTGGACGGCAAGTGGCTGTTAAACGACGGATTCCAGGCCGCAGACGGCCTGCTTTCGCTCGACAACGGCCACGTTCAACTCCTGCAGGGCGCAAGAATCGACAAGAAGATTTTGCTGCTCGGCTGCGATCCGGCCTTCGCTATTCTCGGCGCATGCACCGCCTTTCGGTCTGCGGACGTATCGGTGCAGTGCAGATTCGCATCGAGCCGGCTTGCCCTGGAAAGAGTGGCGTCAGGATGCGCGCATATCGCCGGTACGCACCTCCACAACCTGCCATCGGTTGAATCGAATCTTTCTTTTGCCCGCAAGATGCTTCCGAAGGTCGGGGCAACGGTGGTTGCTTTCTCGTTTTTCGAGGAAGGCCTCATGGTTGCTCCCGGAAATCCTCGCCACATAAACTCGGTAGAGGATCTGGCCAGGAAAGGCATAAGATTTATCAACCGCGAACCCGGGGCCGCACTGCGCACTCTTCTCGATGACCGTTTGGCGCAGGCGGGGATTCCGGGCGATTCGATCGATGGATACGAAAAGCTCGTCCCGAGCCACAACCTGTGCGCCCAGATGGTTGCCTTCTATATGGCCGACGCAGCCCCGGGGCTCAGGGCCGTAGCCGTCGCCTACGGGCTCGACTTCGTGCCCATGGAGGCCGTGCGCTGCGATCTTGTGATTCCTTCGGATTTTATGGACCTTCCCGCAGTCAAGGTGCTTCTCGACGTCCTGCAGACTCGCTCGCTTCGCGACGAACTTGCGGCCCTGCCAGGCTATGAGTCCTCCTGCACCGGCAAGGTGATCGGAGAGGTGTAGCGAGGGGTTCAAAAAGGAAGAAGCCAACCAGTGGGGCAGACCGGTCGGCTTCGAGGAGGAAAGAGTTGTTTTCGCTCGTTGGTAAAAGCAACTTTGATGCCAAAAGTCGCCTTCTGGCAGTAAGCGTGTAAATACGGATATTTACACTTTTTTTGCCCGGGGCGGGCAAAGAATTAATCCAGCCTTAATACCGCCCTTTACCGGCAAAACACGCCATGATCGCGCCAAGGCTCTTTCCTGCGTGCAAAGTCCAATTGCCCGACCCGGTGCGATCGAATATACTACCGCAAGATTCTTTGGAAAGGCCGAGGAGAAAACGATGAATGTCGATCTTTTGTGCAGTCTTGTGACGGAGGCGGGAAGGGCCATTCGCGATGCGATCGGGGGGGAGAAAAAAGAGGGCCTCTCGTCGATCGATCACGCATCAAAACTGGCTCACCGGATTATCGCAGAGGGGCTTCGGGGCTTTTGTCCGGACGTTCCCGCATTTTCGAAAGAAGATACTGAGGAGTCCGGCGGGAGTGGTGAGGAGTTGCCGCGATTCTTTCTCGTCGATCCGCTGGACGGCGCCGGTGCAGGCAGGAGCGGCAGCGGCGAGTTTACGGTCAATGTTGCGCTGATCGAAGAGGGGGTGCCCGTTATGGGCGCAGTGTACGTTCCGGTCGCACAGACCCTCTATTTTGCCTCCAGGGGGGAAGGATGCTGGAAGGTACAAGATGGCGTGCGGGAACAACTCCGGGTAAAAAATCCTGCCACGGGGGCGCCGACCCGTGTTGTGGTCAACCGCTCGCAGATATCACCGGATACGGTCTCACTCATCGATTTGCTGCCCGGCAGCAGCGCTACCATTGCCAGGGACAGCGCGCTCAAATTCTGTGCGATAGCGGAAGGGGAGGCCGATTTCTATCCGCAACTGGAATCCACGCGCGAGTGGGAAACGGCCGCCGGCCAGATCCTCGTTACGGAGGCCGGAGGGGTAGTGACGGATTTTCATGGTACCCCCCACACCTACAACAAAACCGGTCTGGTAAACGGTCCCTTCTTTGTGGCCCCGAGCCTCGCGTGGTTACGGGCGATGGATCTTCTCGACTGCCAAAAAAGACTTGCCGAAAGGGAATGTGAATATTTGGCCACTTCATGCAGGTAGGCAGTCTATTCTCTTGCAAAAGCGCCCTCGAATGCTCTATTTTCCCGGTGGTCCGGCCCGAGTAGCTATTTGTTTTCCTTCCAGAGGGAGCTGAATTCCGATGATGTTTCTCAAGATCATAATACT
>JAKAJS010000232.1 GCA_021813685.1 Deltaproteobacteria bacterium
ATGGGATTTTTCTTCAATCCTGTAAATCCTGTAATCCTGTCCAAGGTTTTTAAAGAAAAATACTTCAGACAGGATTACAGGATTAACAGGATGGGTGACCGGGGTGGGCCGAATGGGATTTTTCTTCAATCCTGTAAATCCTGTAATCCTGTCCAAGGTTTTTAAAGAAAAATACTTCAGACAGGATTACAGGATTAACAGGATGGGTGATCAGGGTGGGCCAAATGGGATTTTTCTTCAATCCTGTAAATCCTGTAATCCTGTCCAAGGTTTTTAAAGAAAAATACTTCAGACAGGATTACAGGATTAACAGGATGGGTGACCAGGGTGGGCCAAATGGGATTTTTCTTCAATCCTGTAAATCCTGTAATCCTGTCCAAGGTTTTTAAAGAAAAATACTTCAGACAGGATTACAGGATTAACAGGATGGGTGATCAGGGCGGGCCAAATGGGATTTTTCTTCAATCCTGTAAATCCTGTAATCCTGTCCAAGGTTTTTAAAGAAAAATACTTCAGACAGGATTACAGGATTAACAGGATGGGTGATCAGGGTGGGACAAATGGGATTTTTCTTAAATCCTGTAAATCCTGTAATCCTGTCTAAATTTTTTGTCTTTTCTCGTTAATCCTGTCATTGCTTTCGGGGGGAGCATGAAAGTTGTACTCGAAGGGAGTCATTCGGTTGCGGAGGCGGTGCGGTTGGCCAAAGCGGAGGTGATTTCCGCCTATCCCATCACGCCCCAGACCCACATTGTCGAGCGGCTTTCGGATTTTTGTGCCGATGGATCGCTAAAGGCGCGCTTTTTGCGTGTGGAGAGCGAACATTCGGCTTTGGCCGCCCTGCTGGGGGCTGCGAGCGCGGGAGTGAGGACATTTACCGCCACCTCCTCCCAGGGGCTGGCCCTCATGCACGAACTGCTGCACTGGGCTTCGGGCGCGAGGCTCCCTATCGTGATGGCCGAAGTGAATCGAGCGCTTGCCCCCGGTTGGAACATCTGGGCGGATCAAACCGACAGCCTCGCCCAGCGCGACACCGGATGGATCCAGCTCTACTGCGAGACGGGCCAGGAAGTTCTCGATACCACTCTGCAGGCTTTTCGGCTTGCCGAACACGTCAGCCTGCCGGTGATGGTGGTGCTGGATGCCTTCTTTCTCTCCCACACTTACGAGCCCGTCGATGTTCCCGATCGGCAGGAGGTCGACCGGTTCCTGCCCCCTTTCACGCCGCGCTTCCAACTCGATACCCAAAATCCGTGCGCCTTCAACCAGATGGTACCGCCCGACGCCTACATGGAAATGCGTCGAAGCATTCAGGACGGCATGGAGGAGGCCCTTTGCCGGTTCCCGGAGTTGGAGCGGGAGTTTCAGGAAATCTTCGGACGCAGTTACGGAGCAATAGAACCGATCGGGTGTGAAGATGCGGAAATAATCCTGGTGACCTCGGGCACCATTACGAGCACGACCCGGGAACTCGTGCTCCAGTTGCGAAGCCGGGGCGAAAAGGTCGGGATTTTGAAGATCAAACTCTTCCGACCCTTTCCGTCCGAGGCCATCCGCAAGTGTCTCCAAAATGCGCGAAAAATAGCGGTGATAGACCGAAATTTTTCTTTCGGCGCAGGCGGCATTTTCACCCAGGAAGTGAGGGCTGCGCTCTGCGAGCTTTCCGTGCGTCCGGTGGTCTTCAGCTTTATAGCCGGTCTGGGCGGGCGCGATGTGACCGTGAGCACCCTGGAAAACATCTATATGCAGACCAAAGAGCAGGACGCTCCGCAGCAGGAGAGCATCTGGGTGGCCTGTGGCCGCTAACCGGCGTGCCGCCGGTGTCGGGTTGCGCCCTTGCAGAGTAGCCGGGCGCTAAAGGAGTAGATGATGCAGTTGGAAGTTGGCGATCGAGACTACGTGTATTCGGGACATGTGGGGTGTCCGGGCTGCGGTGCGGCCGTTGCGATGCGGTTTCTTCTGAAAGCCCTAGGCGAAAAGACGGTGATGGTGATTCCCGCCTGCTGCTGGTCCATCATTGCCGGCGCCTATCCGCAATCGGCCCTCAAAGTCCCGATCCTCCACACGGCTTTCGAAACAGGCGGGGCTGTGGCGAGCGGGGTGCGGGCGGCCCTCGATATGAAGGGCGACACCGAAACCACCGTGGTCACCTGGGCGGGCGACGGGGGGACATTCGATATCGGCTTTCAGGCCCTTAGCGGTGCGGTGGAAAGAAACGAGGACTTCATATACGTCTGCTATGATAACGAGGCGTACATGAACACGGGGATCCAGCGCAGCTCCTCGACCCCCTACGGCGCCTGGACCACCACGACGCCCGGCCGCGAGTGGAAGAAGATGCGCAAAAAAAACATCGTCGAAGCCCTGGTCGCACACCGCATCCCCTATGCGGCGACAGCGAGCATCGCCTATCCGGAGGATCTTTTCCGAAAGGTCGCCAAAGCCAAAGCGATCAAAGGGTCCCGTTTCCTCCATATCTTTGCGAGCTGTCCCACGGGGTGGCGCATCCCCTCGGAAATTTCGATTAAAATCGCGCGCATGGCCGTTCAGACCAATATCTTCCCGCTCTACGAAGTAGAAGAGGGCGTACGGTACACGATCAATTTCATGCCGAAAGGGTATCTCGTAAAGGAGTATTTCCGGCTCCAGGGGCGGTTCAAACACCTTACCGAAAACGATTTGGACCAGATTCAATCGATGGTGGAAGAAGACTGGAATTTGCTGCTGCGCAAGGCCGGGGCTGGAACTCAGACCTCTAGGTGAGATGTACCGCCTGAACCGCGTGTAGAGGGCAGGCTTCGATGCAGTCCCAACACCCCATGCACATATCCTGAAAAACGATCGGCTGCTCGAAAGGGCCGTCGATCTGTTTCATCACTTTACGAGGGCAGGCCGAGGCCGATGCGCAACGCCCCCTTTCCGGGTCGCACCCGTTGGGGTCGCACTTTTCATATTCCACAGCTGCAAATGATTTTTTCGGATTCATTAAAGTCGAGCATAACCCTGCAGAGGGGTGCTGGTCAAGAAGAAGGAAGGGCCCTTGCGAGCCCTTCCCGTCCGGCGGCGGATCGCCGCTCAGTTCAGATCTGCCGTCATCGTTTGCGCCAGCGTGATGGTGCGGTCCTGGAATTCGTCATCGCTCATCCTGCCCTCGACGTATTCTTTCCATTCGCCAAAATTGCTGAAGAAGCAGGCGTTCAACTGAAGGTCCTCACAGACCTGTTTGTAGATCCTGTTGGCCTTCCTGGCGCGTTCTCTTACCTGCTCTTCGTCCTTTGAAAATTTCTTTTCCCCATATTTATCCGGGAAGCCGTTCCCGAAGGTCTGCGCCTGTTGTCCGAAATTTTCCGCAGTCCGTTGGTCTACGGGGTTTTGGCCCATAAAACCGCCGGCTAATGGGGAGGCCGTGACAGTGTAATCACATTTCTGAAGCTCATTAGCCATTGTAATTCCCCCCGACTCAAGATTAAAAGAATACCGACGGACCGCCTCGACCGTTCTTGGCAGCCAACCGGATCATCATGGCTATATGATAATCATTCTCGTATGGATAGGAAGGACGCGGGGGAGGGGGCGGATCAAAGAGTGGGGCCACCGAAATAGCGGGTGTGCTCTATTTTCGTGCATTTGTTCATGACAACATCAAGGCCCGCCTTTCTGGCCTTTTGCGCAGACTCCTCATGTTCCAGGCCGAGTTGCATCCACACGGCTCCGGCGCCGATTTCGATGGCTTCGTCGACTATGGGAGGAATAGCGTCCACGCGACGGAAGATATCGACCAAGTCCACATGTTCCGGGATCGACTTGAGATCGGGATAGCATTTCACGCCCAGGATTTCGCTTCGCGAAGGGTTGACACCGATCACATGGAAGCCGTGATCGATCAGGTATTTTGCCACCTTGTTACTGGCGCTTTCCTCTTTGGGAGAAATGCCTACAACGGCTATCGTTTTGACACCGGCGAGCAGAGCCTTGATATCGGGTTCTGCGGAGGCGGGGTTTTGTGTTATACCTTCCGGGTTCATGTTTTCCCTTTCGTTCAAATAAATCCACCAAAACAGAAAATAGCCAAAAGGCGAGAAGAGTCAAGAGAAGAAGAGGTGTGCATGCAACTTACGGGCGGTTTTTTGCAGATTGTGTTGTTGGCGGTTGTTGCTGTTTTTTTGTGCCTCGATTTTATCCTCCTTCTCAGGTTGCTTCGCGTAAATTCTTTGCGTCTCACCTCACGGCTGGATTCTTTGGAAAAGAGCGCGGAGCGAAGCGAGCGCGCCTTGCGCGAGGAGATGGCGAGAAGCAGGCAGGAGGGGGCGCTTCTTTCGCGGCAGGGGCGGGAGGAGACCGGAAACACCCTGCGGGGCTTCGGGGATTCGCTCCAGGCGAGCATGACCAATATAGCCCGGCTTCAAAAGGACCAGCTGGAAACGTTTGCGGGTTTTTTGCGCAGGCTCACCGAATCGAATGAGACGCGGATCTCGGGGCTTCGGGAGTCGATCGAGGCAAAGCTTCAGGAGATGCAGGCGGAAAACGGACGGCAACTCGAAAAGATGCGGGCGACGGTGGAGGAAAAGCTCCAGGGGACGCTGGAAAAACGGCTGAGTGAATCGTTCAAACAGGTATCCGAGAGACTCGAACAGGTCCACAAGGGCCTAGGGGAGATGCAGGCGCTGGCTATGGGGGTGGGAGATTTGAAGCGGGTACTGAGCAATGTGAAAACCCGGGGCACCTGGGGGGAAATCCAGCTCGGAGCGCTTCTCGAACAACTCCTGGCCCCGGAGCAGTACGAGAAAAATGTGCGAACCAATGCACATACTGGTGAGGCGGTGGAGTTTGCCATAAGGCTTCCGGGGCGGGATGAAGAAGATGGGCAGGGTGGAGTCTGGCTTCCGATCGATGCGAAGTTTCCAACGGCTGCCTACGAGAGGCTGGTCGAGGCGCAGGAGAAGTGCGACCGGGCGGGGGCAGAGCAGGCGGCAAGGCAATTGTGCGACACGATAAAGGTGTGCGCCCGGACGATTTGCGAAAAATATCTGAATCCACCCGCTACGACCGATTTCGGCATCATGTTTCTGCCATCCGAGGGGCTTTATGCCGAGGTGATCCGGATGAAAAACGGTACGTCCTGGCTCGTGGAAAGTCTTCAACGGGAATTCCGGGTCATCG
>JAKAJS010000021.1 GCA_021813685.1 Deltaproteobacteria bacterium
TGAGGGCATCACCCCTTCGACCAAAGAAGGCCTTGCTTCGTTGCGGCCGGTTCGCGAGGGCGGCATCCACACCTTCGGCGCGCAGACACACCCGGCAGACGGCAATGCGGTGATCCTGGTGACCACCAAAGAGCGGGCCGCAATGCTGAGCGGCAATTCCGGCATCACCATCCAGGTTGTCTCCTACGGGTTTGCCCGGGTCGAGAAGGCGCACATGCCCATGGGCCCGGTCCCCGCGGCTCAAATGGCGCTCGAACAGGCGAAGATAGGCATCCGCGACGTGGCGGTAATTAAGACGCACAACCCCTTTGCGGCCAACGACCTCTATTTCTCAAAGCAGTTCGGCGTTGACGTGAATTCTTTCAACAACTACGGATCTTCCCTCGTTTTCGGCCATCCCCAGGCTCCGACCGTTCCGAGATTGGTAATCGAGGGCATCGAGGAAGCCGTAATCCGGGGCGGCGGGTACGTGCTCATCACCGGGTGCGCTGCGGGAGATACGGGCGCGGCCCTCGTTTTGAAGGTGAATTGATCCGGGTTTGCACCTCCTTTAAACTGTACGGGAAAGATGTGACCAATGGCCGATAGATATAAGGGTGGAAGTTTTCTTCTGGGTGAGACGGACCCGGGGAGCATATTCACTGCCGAGGATTTTTCCGAAGAGCATCGAATGATTGCCGCTACCGTATCGCGCTTTGTGGGTGAAAAAGTCTTGCCGGTAATGGAAGACTTGGATTCCAAAAAGGAGGGCATGATGCGGGGCCTTCTCGTGGAAGCCGGGGAACTGGGGCTTTTGGGCGCAGATATTCCCGAACAGTTCGGCGGCTCGGAGATGGACGAGATCTCCTCCACGATCATCGCCGAAGGGTTGGGATGTTCCGGATCGTTTTGCGTGGCGCACGGCGGGCAGGTGGGCATAGGCAGCCTGCCCGTCGTCTACTTTGGAACCGAGCAGCAGAAGAGCAAATACCTGCCGCCGGTTGCGACAGGGGAAAAGATCGCAGCCTATGCCCTGACCGAGCCCGGTTCGGGCTCGGACGCCATGTCGGCCAAAACCAAAGCAGTGCTGAGCCCCGACCGTACCCATTACATCCTGAACGGGGCCAAGCAGTTCATAACCAATGCGGGTATGGCCGATATGTTCATCGTCTACGCCAAAATCGACGGGGACAAGTTCAGTGCCTTCATCGTGGACGGGGATTCTGCGGGGCTGTCTACCGGGGCCGAAGAAAAGAAGATGGGCATCCGCGGGTCTTCTACACGGAGCGTCTATTTCGACGATGTAAAAGTGCCGGTGGAAAACCTTTTGTTCGAAATCGGACGCGGCCATATCGTCGCCTTTAACATTCTCAATATCGGCAGACACAAGGTCTCGGCCAATGCCCTGGGCTGCGCCAAACTTGCGGTGGATCTTTCTGCAAACTACGCAAACGAACGCAGGCAGTTCCAGGTGCCGATCGCGCAATTCGGGATGATAAAGGAAAAACTTGCCCGGATGGCCACCTACACCTATGCGGCCGAAAGTGTGGTCTATCGGACCGCAGGGCTCCTCAACGACATACTCCAAAGCCTGGAGCGGAGCGGACCGGAGGGCGGGCGCGCTGCCGCCGCGGCGATCGAGGAATACGCCGTCGAGTGTTCGCTGGGCAAGGTGTTTGTGAGCGAGGTGCAGGCGTACGTGGTCGATGAAGGGGTCCAGATCCACGGCGGCTACGGGTTTATCTCCGAATACGCCATCGAGAGGCTCTACCGCGATGCTCGCATAACGAGGATCTTCGAAGGCACAAACGAGATAAACAGAACGATCGTTCCGACCACCCTGGTCCGCAGGGCGCAGAAGGGCTTGCCGCTCCAAAAGGCAATTGAGGACCTGAAGGTTCGTCTTGCTTCCGAAGTTCCGGTTCGGGAAAATGAAGCAGGTATCGTGCAGGCCGCAAAAGATGTGTTCCTGTTTGCTCTCGCGACGGCGCAGGATAGCTTCGGGGGAGATCTTCTGAAAAATCAGGAAGTCCTCGGCCGCCTTGCCGATCTCGCCATACTCGCCTACGCCATGGAAAGCGCATGGCTCCGCGCCCGCAAATCGGCGGGCGTCAAGGCGGAAAGCGCTTTGCACAAGACCGCAATGGCCAGGGCCTTTATCTATGAATCGATTCGCAAAATCGAGACTTCAGCCGCCGAAATCCTCGCCGCCTGTTCGGCCGGGAGCCAAGCGGCGCAACCGCTTGCCAAACTCGGAAACCTCCTGCGATACGCCCCGATCGACCTGATCGCCCTCAGGCGCGACATCGCGGCAAAGATATCGGAGGCGGGGAAATACGTGGCCTAAGGCGGCGAGGCGAAGAGAAAAAAGCGCGGGGGCTTTCGCCCCCGCACCCCCACGCCGCTACGCGGCTCATTTAGCGCTTCCTTGGACATCTCTCGAAGGAAGTCAGGGAAAGATCAGGGGGCCCAGTTTATTTTCGATTTCATCGAGAACCTCGGGAGGCAGGGTGTCCAAAAGGTCGGCATTCCTCACTCGCCAATCGATACATTTGATGTGGTCGGCGAGGATCGTTCCTTTGACCCTGGAGGTTGGTGGTATTTTTACCTCGAATGGATACCCCTTTGGCTTGGTCGTCACCGGGACAACGACGGCAAGCCCAACTCTCCGATTATAGCGGTCGTCGGAAATGACAACCGCCGGTTTGCCGCCGCCCTGCTCATGTCCTTTAACGGGATCGAAATCAATGGTGATCACATCGCCGCGTCTCGGGAAATAATCCCTTTTACTCACCACTCTTCTACTCCGACGGCACATCCCCAGTCTGTCTCAGGGTGAATGTTCTCTTCTCCGATTCCCTCCAGAAGCTCTTCGAGAGAATACTTCCACCTTTTCTTTTTTAGGGGAGCCA
Source organism: Deltaproteobacteria bacterium (assembly GCA_021813685.1). Classification (GTDB taxonomy): domain Bacteria; phylum Desulfobacterota; class Syntrophobacteria; order Syntrophobacterales; family Syntrophobacteraceae; genus SbD1. The sequence goes on from JAKAJS010000021.1 coordinate 2,892, forward strand.
CGATGAGCTTGCCATTCTCCGCCGTGAGATCCACGATGGAATTTTCAGACAAATCAATTTCTGTCAAAAGTCCTGAGGGAACTCGAACCGCCAGACTGTTTCCCCATTTTTTCAACCGTGCTCTCATAGCGACTTGTTCTCCTCGCATAAAAACATTGATACATCGTCTCTACGCGCAGGCCAGAAGTTCTAATCCTGAAAAACGTCCTTTCTCGACCGCTCTCGCTTCTGCAGGCCGTGTTGCTTTTTCTCCTCGAGGCGACGAAGCCTCGCCCCGCTGCTCACGCGTGTCTTTTTTCTCGCCGGGGCTTGCCTCAACGCCTCGCGCATCAGTTCAATAAAGCGCGCTACGGCCAATTCCCGGTTCGCCGCCTGGCTGCGGGTTTGCTGAGAATTTACGCGGAGGAGGCCATCTGCGCCGATCCTGTTTTTCAGTCGTCGCAAGACCAGGTTTTTTTGCTCCTGCGACAAGCTCGGCGAGTGCACCACGTCAAACCACAACGTCACCCTCGTACTGGTCTTGTTTACATTCTGGCCCCCCGGTCCCCCGCTGTGCGATGCGGTGAACTCGAGTTCCTCGTCGGCAAGGCTCGTGCGCTCCGTAATTTCTATCATACTCTCCATCCGGTCTATGCTGGCAAAAGCGGCCTCGTGGTTGGGAGTCTACCACAGGGAGGGGCGAAAAATCTCGCGGTGTCTTTGCGGCAAGTGAGCAAAAGAAAAAAGCCGCTCGGTGGGGCAGACCGATCGGCTTCGAGGAGGAAAGAGTTTATCGTAACCTATGTATTAAGCAATTCTGATGCCAAATGGTTTTGATAGTTGGAGTAGTAGTCATATCAAATGGTTGCAACAAAGAGGAGCAAAACGCGCAGAAAACAAATGCCGCCATAAAGCCGCCATTATCCGGAAAGGCGCCGGAATCGCGCCGGATTCTGGCGGCTTTCTCGTCGGAGCGGGGCGGTTTCCCGCTTGGTTCCTGTTTATGCACCTTGCACATCGAGGGTGAGGTCGACCGCTCCGCTTACGAAGGCGAGGGCCATGCAGCGGGCATAATCGTCATTTAGAGCCTGTCCTTCGAGAACTTCCTGTTCGTAGAGATTGCACTTCAGGCAGGAAAAGCCCGGCCATTTTCTGAGAATTGCATAATCGAGGCACTCTCCGTAATTGCGGCAGAACACGTTGCGCCTGACCTTATCACAACTGTCGACGGCAATATGACGTTCCGGTTTTCCCCTTCTCATACCATTCTCCTCAATTTAGGGGGGGGCGGTCTTCCAGGAAAACTTAACAGGAGGCGGGCCGGATTGAAATGAGGTCAAGCAGGGGATTGCCGCACTGGGGTGCTGTATTTTAGGAGTTCCAGGCTATGCGGGGGTCAGGTTGGCTCCGGGCACCCACGACGCCGGAGCAACCATGGAGTAGGGCGCCACAACGGCGCCGGCGTCCCGGTGCGCGGGCTGTAAGCCCGCGCACCGGACCAGCGGGGGGGCGGGGGGCACGGCTCCCCGCGCTTTTGCCCGCCTATCGGTTCTTCGAGTTATTGAAGATAATGACCAGGACGTCGGCCCTGGCGTTTGGGCCTGCGCTGGTTTCGACCCCCAGGTGCGTCTGTTTGACAGACCCGGTCCTGATTTCGTCCAGTCTGGGCTGAATGTCGAGAAGGAAACCCTTCCCTGTCCGGGCTTTTTCCGGGGACACCGCGAGCAGTCGCTTATCGTAGGTGAGGCCGGTTATCCGGAAGGGTCTGTCGTCGTTGCTGGTTATGGTTACGCCGCCGGAACGTACGGGCTTGTCGGCGCTGAGTTTTCCTACGATGACGGTTTCAGGCGTCGCCGCAATTTTGCCGGTGATGATCCCCGTCACGTTTACCAGCAGACAGGGAGCCTGCGGCAGGTCGGTATTGAGCCGTATGAAGCCCGAATAGTTCCCCTGTTTGAGCGTGTCGGCGACCTTTAGCCTGTACCGGGTGCCCTGCGAAACCGTTTGGAGCGAGTAGCGGATGTTTCCTTTGAGATTTGTGTCGATACTCTTGATATGAAACGGGGTCGTCGTTGCCACAAGATCCACGGAACCTTCCGGGAGCTCGCCCACCGATCCTTTGAGCAGGAGATTTCCGGAGGGCTTCAGGCTGATGAGGGCCGTGACCTGCCCTCTTAGCTGCAATAGCACTGCGGGATTATCCGGGTCGTTGCTTTCAATGGTTGCCGTCTTTAGGATGT
>JAKAJS010000220.1 GCA_021813685.1 Deltaproteobacteria bacterium
TTTGACATCCACCGTTTTGCCTTCATCACTGTCTTTTATGCCCGCTTCAATGGCTTGCAGGACATAGATCTGGTACATGAGGTCCTCCCATGTAGCCGAGTCCGGCAAATTTTCGAGCAGCCGGCGGGCCTGCTCCTTGATGCTCTCGGTTTGCATCAACGGGTCTCCTTTAGCTGTGGGCGAGTTCTTCGAACTTGTGCCGCTTAATAAAAGAATCCAGAACGGAGATCAACGTCTCCTGGTATTCCGAGGGTAGACCCTCTACCTCTTCCATTCGCTCGATTAGCTTGGCGTTCTTGAGTTTTTCCGTCTTGCCGCTTTTCCCGGTCAAAAGATAATCCAGGCTGACGTTTAGTGCCTCGGCAATGCGGGCAAGGGTCTCCAGCGGAGGACTGGAGATTCCCCTTTCATATTTCGATATCCGTTGGATGTCGATGCCGGCCTTGTTGGCAAGCTGTCCCTGGGACCAATCCCTTTCCCGCCGCAATTGCCTCAGCCTCTCGGGAAAAGAGGCGGTGAGCTCGATGATGTTGTCCATAATGCAAAACCTCCCGCCTGTAAGCCTAAATGCAATTTATGTCGGGATCAAATAAAAAATCCATTTGACATTGTCTCATTAAGCTAATAATTAGCTCTCCGTGACACAATAAATTCCCGGTGAAATACTGCCGAAGCATTCCTTGGGTTCCAGGAGGGGTGAAACACAATAGAAAAGGAGGCTCCTGGTGGCGCGGATCGAAAAGGAAAGAATCGAGCGAATAAAGCGGACGGTTGACCTGGCGGCGCTTGTGCGATCGAGAGGGATCGAGCTGAAGATAAACGGCAAGGGTTTTAAATGCCGCTGCCCCTTCCACGAGGACAAAGACCCGTCTCTATCCGTAAACCCCGAAGAAAACCTTTGGCAGTGCTTCGGCTGCGGGGCCGCGGGCGATGCCATCCGGTTTGTCGAACTCTTCGACAAGGTAAGCTTCAGGGAGGCCGTGAAAAAGCTTTCGGTGAATATACCGCCCGAAGGGAAGAGCCCCGCGCGACCCAGGGCGGCGCACCCGGCAAAGGGGGCCCCCGCTCCGAGCGCGAGATCTGTAAAACTTCTTACCAGGGTCATAGACTTCTATCACACGGCGTTCGCCGAAGACGCAAGGGCCAGGGAATATCTCGCCTCACGGGGCATAGCAGGAAACGATCTTTTCTCATCCTATCGTGTCGGGTTCGCCAACGGGACGCTTACGAACGTTTTGCCCGAAGACGGCGATATCATAAGCGGCCTCAAGGAAATCGGGGTCCTGAATGATAGCGGGGGCGAGTTTTTCTACGGATGTGTGACCTTTCCCCTCTATGACGCAAACGGAAACCCCGTAAGTCTATACGGAAGGCGAGTAGACGGGATGCAGACCAAGGGGCCGGACCATCTCTACCTACCGGGGGGGCGGCGCGGGCTTTTCAACCGCGAGGCGGCCAAATCGAACCGGGAAATCATCCTGTGCGAGGCGGTGATCGATTCTCTCACCCTCCTGTCCGCCGGCATCCACAATACCATCCCCTGCTACGGCACAAACGGTTTTACCCCGGAGCACCTGGAGCTTTTTAAACGACAGGGCGTCAGCACAATATACATCGCCTTCGATGCGGATGAGTCCGGGAGAATCGCCGCCGGCGGCCTTGCCTCACGCCTTGAATCCGAAGGGTTTTTCGCACGCCCGGTCGATCTTCCCGAAGGGCAGGACGTAAACAGTTTTTTTTCTTTAACCGCCGATGCAAAACGAAAGTTCACAGAGCTCATAGACCGGGCAAACCCCAAAGAAGCGGTTAAAGAAAAAATGGAGGGGGAAGCGTGCGAGACGGTTCCCGAGGGGCCGATACCAACCGAGTTCGGCTTTACGGCGGGTTTTGCCGGGCGCATGTATGAGGTCCGGGGCATAAGCCGGGCCGACGGCAAGCTCAAGGCGACCGTCAAGGGAATCGGAAGCAATGCGGGGAAAAAGCGCTTCCATGTCGATACGGTCGATTTTTACTCGGCAAGGTCGCGGGGCTTTCTTTGTCGGGGCCTGGCGGATCTATTCTGCGAGCCCGAAGGGGTTATCGCCGCCGATCTTTCTCGCCTTATCGAATATGCAGAAAACTGGCGAGAGCCGGTAGCCGAAGCCCCTTCCGCCGCCTCCGAAATGAGCGAGGCCGACAAGGAGCGTGCCCTCGCTTTTTTAAAAAATCCGGAGCTTTTAAGCGAAATCCTCGCCGACTTCGAGACCCTGGGCATCACAGGAGAGGAGACAAACAAGCTCCTCTGCTACATTGCGGCCGTATCGAGAAAGATGGAGGAGCCCCTGTCGGTCATGATCCAGTCGAGGTCCGCCGCCGGAAAGTCCTTCCTTCAGGATACGGTCCTCTCGCTCATTCCCGAAGATGAGACCATAAAATACACAAGGCTTACCGACCAGGCGCTTTTCTACAAGGAATCGGCAAGCCTCAAGCACAAGGTCCTGGCCATCGAGGAACTGGACGGCATGAACGGGGCGATCTACTCGATTCGCTCCATCCAGTCGTCAAAGAAGATCACGATAGCCTACACGGGAAAAGACCCGGTCACAGGAAGGCTTAAGACCGAAGAAAACACGGTCGAAGGGCCTCTTATGATATTTATAACCACGACTGCCGAAGATATTGACGGAGAGACGGCAAGTCGGTTCGTCTTTCTCATCGATTGATGAGTCCGCCGAGATGACCGAGAGGATACTTGCCAAGCAGCGGGAGCGCCACACGATGGCCGGGATGCTCGGAAAACTTGGCTCCGAGCGGATTATCGCCAAGCACAGGAACGCTAATCGGCTCCTTTCCCCCGTAAAAATCGTAAACCCCTATGCCGGGCTTCTGACATTTTCCAGCAAATCGCTTCGCGCAAGACGCGATCACACGAAGTATCTGAACCTGATCCTTGCCGTCACATGCCTTTTCCAGCACCAGCGGAAGCGAAAAACAGTCGAGCACGAGGGCGGGCCCATCGAGTTCATCACCGTCACCCTGCCCGACATCGAGAAGGCCAACGAGATCGCCTGCGAGGTTCTGGGCAGATCCCTCGACGAGCTTTCCCCTCCCTCCAGAAGACTCCTCGGGCTCATCCGGGAGATGGTCACAAAAGAATGCAGGCAAAGGGGTATGGACGCCGAACACTTTCACTTCACCCGCCGGGACATCCGCCATTTTAGCGGCTGGAGCGACTTCCAGGTAAAGACCCACGTAAAGCAGCTCGAAGACCTCGAATACATCTACCCGACAGCCGGAAAAAAGGGCAAGGAATACGTCTACGAGCTTCTGGCCAACTGTGAGATCTCGCAAGACAAACCCTTTTTGCCGGGCCTTACCGGAATGGACGAGCTGCGCAAAAAGGCCGAAAAAGCCGGGATAACCGACGAGTGACCCGAAGCTTAGCGGGTACTTGGAGGGCGGTTGGCGGGTGAATGTAGATCATCCTCAAACCCAAGCCGAGCAATGGTTTGGGATGTCCGAAACCCTCTACTTGGAGGCCCGACGGGAAAAGCTCCTATATACGGGGACATCATCCCGGATAAGCCCGGCATAACCGAAAAGAACGGAAAGACAAGGATGAGCGATTCAGCCGCTGTTAAGAGTCCAAACGAGCATCTCTTCGCTTTCAGGGAGCACTTGAAGGTCATGGGCCGAACGCAAGCGACCGTGGAGTCTTACGGCGATCACGTAAAAAGCTTTCTCGAAGTCGAGGCGGACGTTCGCTCCGTCACCAGGACGCGCCTGGAGGCCTATATCGCTCGCCTTTACGATTACAGGACAAAGGATGGGAAAGCGTATGCGACCAACACCATCATCGTCAAAATCCGGTCTATCAAGCGCTTCTTCGAGTTTTTGGAAAAAACGAACGTCATCTTCGTAAACCCGGCGGAGTTCATCCACGAGCCCCGCCCAAGGGTTTGCCTTCCTCGATGCATCCTCACGGCAGCCGAGGTAAGAATCATCCTCGACCAGCCAAATCTTGGAAAACCGACAGGCATCCGCGACCGGGCCGTTCTCGAAGTGTTCTACTCAACCGGGATACGCCTGGAGGAGCTCTGCGGGCTTACCGTCTACGATGCGGACCTTCAGGGCGGAATGCTCCGGGTAAACTCCGGCAAGGGCAAAAAGGACCGGGTCGTGCCCCTGGGAAAGCACGCCGTCAGGTTCATCCGGGAATACGTGGAAAAGGTCCGGCTGCATCTTTCCAGAAAAAACCGCTCTGAAAGGCGGCTTTTTATCGACTATTACGGGAAACCGTTAAGCAAACAGTCGGTGTCGATGATGATAAGGACGTGCGCCAGGGCCGCCGGAGTAAAAAAGAAAGTCTCCGCCCACACCTTCCGCCACAGCTTTGCAACAGAACTCGTAAAAAACGGCGCGGACATTACAGCCGTTCAAAAGATGCTCGGCCATTCCGACCTGAACGTCACCCAGGTGTACCTTCGAAGCGCCGGGATCGACGTGAAAATCGCCCACCAAAAGACCCACCCCCGGGAAAGGGAGCGCGAGACTACCGCCAAACCCGCCCTGGAAAGGATAAGACCCGAATATGAACGAAAGCGCTCTACGTGATTTTGCAGCCGAGTTTGAAAAATCCCTCAAGGTTCGAAACTTTTCCAAGCGGACCATAGAGGGCTCAACCTGGCGGCTTTCGAAGTTTTTGGACTACCTCGAAAGTAAGGACATACGCGACGTTTTCTCGATCACCAGGGACGCGGTCTCATCCTACCAGGTGGAGCTCTTTGAAACGATCGGACGGTTCGGCCGGCCCAACACGGTTTCCTTCCAAAACGGGATGCTCTCCGTTGTCAAACAGTTCACGAGCTTTCTAAAGGAACACGATTACATCGTCTCCGATCCCGCAAGGGACATCCGGTTCGCCAAGACCCCGAAAAGCCTTCCAGGAGGCGTTCTCTCGGCCTCGGAGGCAAGGCGGATAATCCACAAGACCGACGCGAAATGCGTTATCGGCTACCGGGATCGGACGATCCTCGAAGTGCTCTACTCCACGGGCATCAGAAAAGAGGAGCTGAACAATCTCACGCTATCGGATGTGGACTACAAGGACGGGTTCCTTCGCATCATCTCCGGCAAGGGAGGCCGCGACCGGATAGTCCCCCTTGGCCGCATCGCCTGCCGCTATCTTGAAAACTACATAAAGTCGGTCCGGCCCGAGCTCCTGCGCTCCCCCTACGAAACACGCCTCTTTCTTTCAAGCCGGGGGGGTCCCCTTTCCAAAAACGTCGTCTGGGAGCTTGTAAAAAAGTACGCCAAACAGGCCAAGGTCCACAAAAACGTTCACCCGCACACCTTCCGCCACACGTGCGCAACGGCCATGCTAAAAAACAAGGCCAACATCCGGGCCGTCCAGGAGCTCCTCGGCCACTCGTCTCTTAACTCGACCCAGGTCTACACGCATCTCACCATCACGGACTTAAAGGAAGTCCACGCCCGCTACCACCCCAGGGAGAAAGACCGGGAATAATCGCCCCCGCAGAACCACCGGCAGAACTTCCCCGGTCCCAAAATCCTCATTTTTTATTTAACCGCTTTGCCTTAACCGCTCAATTTTCTTGCATAACAGACGGCCATGCCGCACAATGGCCCCGTACCATTCAGGGCGTTCCATCAGCATTACGCTTTTTTGAAAAAACCCGAAAAATCATGTTTTCCGCAACACGTAGTGGCTAGACGTAAGGTACCGATCTTTGACAAAAAAAAGGCTTCTGCCCGGGGGTGATCAACGGGATCATTGTGCAAAATGATCCAATAAATAGGATCGATCCATGGGGCCTGATGGGCGAAGAGGTAGGGAAGCCCTTTGTGCCTCTTTCGATCACGCCAAACGCTGAAGCCGATGCACTTCGTGAGGGGGCCGAGCCGACCGCTGAGGCGACGGAACTTCAGCAGTTAGAGTCATCGGAAGAAGCTGCTCTCATAGGCATGTTTAGCAGTAAAGCCCCGTATCAAGTCACACCTGGAATAGAGTCCCTTCAAGGTCAGTACATAAATAATCTGGGGCAAATTCAGCCATGGGAGGCGTACTATGACGAGTATGGAAGATTGATTGGAAGAACTGATTACAATGCTGGAAACGAGGCATGTGGTATAGCTGATACACACTATCATACGTACGAATGGGGGCCAGGAAAGACGCCCATGCCGACCCAAAGCCATGTGCCGGGAAAATTTCCAGGGGACCAGTAAAGAAGACAGGGAGCAAGATGAGCTGTGGACCGATCACTGAAGCTGGGATCTGGGATATGCTCAATAGCGCATGGGATCGTATGTCCATCCCTCAGAGAAGGCTCTGGGAGGTAATACGTATCAATCCGGAGAAGTGGAAACAGCATCCCTACGGAGAGTCCCGATGCGGATTCTGGGTCGTTGCTGTTCTTGGAAACACGGTTGTCTGGTATAATGACCTTGAGCACGGATTTAATAGATCACTCTATTCAAAATACGGCGAAATAGATCAATACTGGTGTAACCAGGACAACTTGGAATGGACCATCCAGCACCTGTTAAATGAGATTATCGAGGGACAGCCCAGCGGCCCCTATGCGAGTCCGCCTAAACCGCTAGAGTGAACTGCGAACGGTAATGCGAACGCGGGTGGCCCGGGCAACTTTTTTTGCCTGATCCGAAGGACAGGAGGAATTGATTGGGGCGCAGTATTCTTTGCCCTCCGATTTCCCATCGGCTTAGAGGGCGGCGGGCGGGGGATATGCAGGCTGTCGGATAAGCGGTTCGAACCAAGTGTCTAAGTCGGGGTCGTCCTTGTGGTTCTCGTAAGGCGGTTTTATTCCGATCAAGTCCGTTTTATTCTTGCGAAGTCCTCCATGGTCCTTCGAAAGCAGTTATGTGCCATTAAACGCCAAAGCATATAAAAGTGCGGTTTCGGACACTTAAAGTTGTCTTTGTTGGCGTTTGGAGTTGGGGCAGGACAGGTGAAGGTAGCCAACCGGAAATCTGGCCTGCCACCTTCACGCGGCAACTTACTCGCGCTGTCGCGCTCGACGGGGTTCATCCGCCAGGGGGGGGCGCTCTGAGCGCCCGCTCCTGTAATTACTAGATGGCTACTTCATTTTTAGGCCTGTTTTCGCTGTGAAATAAAGGGGGCAGGTCGAAAACAGGAAAAACTGGGTCGCCACGTGATCAGCGACGATTATAATTCCCGCCTGGCGACACTCAAAATTCCTGTCCGCATTGACTCGCACTAAATGTTACCTGAAAGAGAAGATTGCCTCACGAGTAAAGTAACCTGATAATTCCCCTGACTGGACGTTCGAAATCTGAAAGGGGAAGAAGTGAGGCTATCGATGAGTTTTATGTCGAAAAGGGAATTGTTGGTCCAGGTGGCGCCGCGCTACCGTGAGGCCAGTTACAAAGAGAGGTCCGTAATTCTTGATGAGTTCGTGGCTTCAACTGGCTACGCGAGGAAGTATGCCATTCGGATACTCACGGCTCCGATCGTGCCACCGATTGCACCAATATGTAGACCCAGAGAACCGGTCTATGGGCGGAGGTTAAGGGTGCGCTACGAGTCGCATGGTCTGCGGCCGATTATATTGGATCAAAACGTTTGGCGCCCTTTCTTGGAGAGTTGGTATCCGTACTAGAGCGTCACGGACACCTCACGCTTTCCGATCAGGTGCGTGGACAACTAGCCGGCATGAGTCCCGCAACGATAGATCGAATCTTGCGCCCGTTAAGAGAAAGCAGCAAGCCGAAGGGGATCAGCACCACCAAGTCGGGAATTTTGCTAAAGAGGCGAGTGCCAGTACGGACATTTGCCGACTGGAACGACACGAGACCGGGATTTTTCGAAGCCGATCTCGTGGCCCACTGTGGATGGACCACGGAGGGCGCCTATCTCAACACCTTGGTCCTCACGGATATAGGCACAGGCTGGACGGAGTGCATAGCACTTTTACACCATACCCAGCATGCTGTAATTGAAGCTATAGAGGCGGCACGACGCCTCCTGCCCTTTCCTATGGTCGGTTTGGATTCGGATAATGGCAGTGAGTTCTTGAATGGTGAGATGCTGGCTTACTGCGAGAGGGAAAAGATTACCTTCACGAGAGGCCGTGCTTACCGGAAAAACGACCAATGCTTTGTCGAACAGAAGAACGGAGCCGTGGTGAGGCATCTGGTCGGTTATGATCGTTTCGAAGGCCAAAGAGCCTGGCTTCAACTCCGGGAGCTCTACCGAGCTATTCGGCTTTACGTGAATTTTTTCCAGCCTTCAATGAAGCTGCAGATAAAGCATCGTGACGGGGCTAAGGTCCAGCGTATCTACGAAAAAGCCAAAACTCCCTTTCAGCGGGTGAGCGAAGCTCTCCATGAAAGCGAGACCGAAAGGCTGAGTGCGGTGTACAAAGTCCTTGATCCGATACCTATAAGCCCCGGGGGAAAGGAAAAATTGAAAGGTTTTTCAGAACGGTTCGTGAAGGATTCCTTGCCGGTTTTAAGGCGGAGAGCCTCGTTGGTCTTAACGAAGCTTTCCATCTGTGGCTCGATGATGGTTACCACCAGAGAAAACATACATCTACGGCGCAAACGCCGCATGCTCGATTCACCTCCAGGCTGGAGTGCCTAAGAGCCGCCCCGGTAGACCTGCGGGATCACTTCAGACAGCTTGGTAGCCAAAGACAGGACGATCACACTAAACGGCAAAATCTTCGAGGGGCCGGTCTGCTTGATCGGCAAGCAGGTCGAACTGCTCTACCATGAAAAGGATCAGAGCCGTGTCGAAGTCCGCGCGGGTGGGCGATCTTATGGGGTCCTTCCGGCCGTGGACATCCATGTCAACTGCCGGGTCAAGCGTGACAGCAACACAATCCCCAGATGGTCGAGCCCGCTGCCCCCGGTCGCTATAAAGGAGGCAATCTTTGGTCTGGCAAAGCGCCGGAGGATAAGTCATGAATGAGGGCTACCGTGCCTTTTTTGGGTTTGAACGGGAGCCTTTCCCCTCCGATCCGGGGTTGAAGGACATCCTGGAGACCGAAGACATCAAGGGGGTTTGCAGCCGGTTTGACTATGCGGTGCGCCTCGGGGCCATAGGTCTTGTAACCGGTGAGATCGGCAGCGGCAAATCGACTGCTCTCCGATACGCGGCAAGTCGCCTGCACCCATCCGAGTACCGAAGCATATCGATTACGGCGGCCTGCGGATCGCTCCTGGAGATGTACCGGATGCTTCTGGGACAAATGGGTGTGGAGACCTCGAGTTCGTCGCGGGCTTTTCTTCCGGGGCGCATAAGACACGAGATATGCGCCCTGGTGTGCGAAAAGAAGATGAAAGTCGTACTCCGATGAGGCTTCTCTTTTAAGGCTCGAAGTCTTTTCCGAACTCCACACCCTGTGTCAGTTCGATCTGGATTCCAAGCCGTGGCTGCCCATCATCCTGGCGGGGCAGTCACACCTTATCGATAAGCTGATGTATCCCGGCTCGCGGCCCCTGGCCTCAAGAATCGTTGCACGCTCCCACCTTGAGGGCGCCGACCGCAGGCAAATGGAAGTTTATCTGGCGCATCACCTCAAGCTTGCCGGGATAAAGCGCGATCTTTTCGAGGAATCTGCGGTTACAGCCATCTACCAGGGATCGGCAGGCTTGTTCAGGAAAGCCAATCACCTGGCCAGAGGCTCTCTTGTCGCCGCCGCTCAAGATCAAAGCGTCACTGTTAGCGCCGAGCATGTGCGCACCGCTTCCAGCGAGCTTTTCTGATGAGAAAAATTTTCGTCAAGCTCGCCGATTACTTTGGCTCGGCATGGCGCTTGGCCGTTCTGGACATGGACAAGGGGCGCTGGATCGTCGATCCCGCCCCATCCAGGATCGGTTACCTCAAGGCCGAAAACGCCAATGGCCGGCATATCCTGATGCAACCCGTCGATGAGTCCAGGTATATACTTGCAGATGATCTTTGTTGGGAGCGCATCTGCCGACAACACCGGCACTCCGACCGGACGTGGAAACCGGGGCGGATGGTAGTAGAGACCTCACCAGGAAACTACCAGATCTGGATTCGAAGCCAAAGACCATTATCGCTTGACGAAAAGCGCTACTGGCTAAAACGGATGGACAGCGATCCCGGAGCGGACCCAAACAACCGCTGGGGTCGTTGTCCCGGCTTCCGCAACCGCAAAGAAAAGTATCGCAGCCCATGCGGTCGATATCCGCTGGCCCGACTGATCTGGATAGATTGGAACTCCGAGGCGCAAATCCCCAATATAGCGTTTGAATCGCCTGGCCCGGATAAATCCTTTTCCCATCAACCCCCGAGGGGTGGCGTGTGTCGCAAAACAGATATCTGCCGCTCTGACTATGAGCAAGCCGGTCAGTCGGAAACTGATTTCTCCTATGCCTTGGCTCTGGCTCGCAGAGGGTACGGTGAAGACGAAATCCGCAGGCGAATTTTATCAGAGAGAACAAACTGGGGGAATCATCGCGGAGACAGAAAAATCGAGCTTTATCTTGACAGAACGATCAGGAGGGCAAAACAGATCATCGGAAGCGCTCGGTATCGGTCCAAATAAAACGTTCCGTGCCATTTAATCAGGAAAAATCAGTCCATTTAATTTGAAATCCAACACGGATGGTGGAATTCGTCGACTCCGTCGGCATAGCCGTCCAGTTGATCTACTATCCGCCCTATCACAGCAAGTACAATCCCATCGAGAGGTGCTGGGGAATGCTGGAATGCCATTGGAACGGGGCCAGGCTGACGAGTGCCGAAGCCATGCTCGCATGGGCCGGGACGATGACATGGAAGGGGCTCCATCCAATCATTGAACTGAGTAAAAAGGTTTATCGTAAGGGGGTTTCTCTTACCAGAAAAGCAATGAAAGAGATTGAGACTCGGTTGGATCGCAATCCGGCACTGCCAAAATACGACATATTAATTTTGCCGCATTGAGAGGTACTTTTAATTATAGAAACCACTTAAGAGCAGTTGACACCGATGAACACGGATGAAGTTGAAGTCATCATTGTCCCGCTCGGGGGCGAGTGGCTGTGGCAGGTCCCCAATAACGAGGTGCGGTAAAACAAGGATTGATCTCCATGTGTGCCAACCAACTTGACGCGTCCGGGAAAGGGCGCGAATGTCCAGCCTACCGCTTCTTGCTTCTTTCTTCCCGCTCCCCGTTTTGCGCAGATAATGGCGCCGGCTTATCGAACACGCTCGTATTGAGCGTCCGGACCAGACCCCGTGTATGAAGAAGCCTACAGCAACCTGAATGCATCCCTACACCTGCGCACGCTGCTGATCAATATCGGCTCAGGCAAAGTTTCGAATCAGATCACGAGTGAAACTTTCTATCAATCCCCATGAAAATTCTTTTCAACCCGACAGCCCGATGCCCGCCCGCGAATCTTTCCCCGGTATTTTGATGTCCTAGTATATTCTATAAATTCAAATGGATATAAAAGGTAAGGACGGAAGGCATGTCCTGGTCCAGTTGCTGCATAGATAGCGCGGCAGTTACGGGAGGGTATCGGAGAGAAACGGGTCTGAGTCGTAACCAGTTAATATCCCTACAATTGAAAAATCGCAATTGATCGATACAACTGAAAAGAGTAATTGTTTTGGATCTCGCCACAAAAAATGTTGGTGAGCCTTCACGGAGTACATCATCATGAATACCGATAGACTCAAATCACTGGCGATCAGCGACACAGGGTTCATCTTCGATCCGGCTACGGGCTCGGCCTTCAGCTCCAACTCGGTTGGGCTAAAGATTATCGAGTGCCTGAAAGCGGGTATGAACAACCAGGAAATAATCGCATCCCTTTTGGAAATCTATGAAGTTTCACCGGAGGAACTGGAATCGGACATCATCGATTTCATAAGAAGCCTCGAAGACGTCTATCTCATCTAAAGTTCAGCGGAAAAGTGGAGAGATAATCATGTTGACGGTTGCGGTAAGCGGCATCAATGCGGTGGACAATCCCGGTCCTGGAACGGGAATCATCCGGGCGCTCAAGGAGAGTTCTCTGGAGGTGAGGGCCGTGGGGCTGGCTTACGATTCTATGGAGCCGGGGGTCTACATGACAGGGCTCATCGACAAGGCCTATGTTTTACCCTACCCCTCATCCGACAGACGATTGTTTCTGGAAAGGCTCGGAGAAATTCACGCCAGAGAAAAGCTTGACGTCATCGTAAGCGCACTGGATGCAGAGTTGCCCATCTACATGGAGAGTGAAAGCGAGCTGCATCGATGGGGTATAAAGATGCTGATTCCTGACCGGCATGCCTTCCAGAAGCGGGAGAAATCACAGCTCGACGAACTCGCGCCGCGTATAGGAGTAAAATGCCCCAAGTTCAGGGTCTGCACATCCTTTCGCGATTTGCGGTCGGCGCTAAACGACATCAAGCCCCCCCGTATGGTGAAGGGGCCGTTTTATGAGGCCTATAAGGCGCCCTCCGACATGGAAGCCGAGGAGTACTTCCTCAAATTGGTTAACAAGTGGGGGTTTCCGATAATCGTCCAGGAATTCATTTCCGGGGAAGAATACGACGTGGTCGGTTGCGGCGACGGGGAGGGCGGGAATATGGGACTTTTTGCCATGAAAAAAATGACGACAACCGCCCTGGGAAAGGTGTGGAATGCGGTGAGCATTCGAAACGAAACGCTGCTGGAGCTTGCCTCCACGTTCGTCCAGCATCTCAGATGGCGCGGCGGCTTCGAAATGGAAGTGATAGTCGAGGACAAGACTCGCGAAATATACCTCCTGGAGGCTAATCCCCGTTTTCCCGCCTGGGTTTACATGGCGGCGGCGTGTGGAATAAATCTTCCCGAAAGGATGGTTCGACTGTTGATGGGAATGAGCTACGAAGATCATTCGCGCTATGAGAGCGGCAAAATGATGATCCGATTTACCTCGGAGATGTTGAAGGACATATCGGATTTTGAACATGTCGTTTGCTTTGGGGAATCGGGCAACGGACCCTCCGTCTGTGATTGTCGATCGGAAGTTGCAATATGAGCAAAGAAACCTACGTAAAGCCATTTTTAAAAAAGCAGGTCTCGGGAACGATGAATAAATTCGGGTCCTCGCTCAATTTGGGCTACCGGGATCAAATCGATGGAGCGAGCATAGATGCTATTGCATCCAAATATGGCTCGCCGGTTTTCATTTTCAGTGAACGGGCCATCCGGGATCGATACCGCGAGGTGTACCGGGAATTTTCGAGCCGCTATCCCAGGGTACGGTTTTCCTGGTCGTATAAGACCAACTATCTGGATGCGATCTGCTCCGTGTTCCACCAGGAGGGGGAACTGGCGGAGGTGGTCTCCGATTTCGAGTACCAGAAGGCGAGAAGGCTGGGCATGCCCGGCAGCGCGATCATCTATAACGGTCCGTTCAAGCCCGCGGAATCGCTCCGGCTTGCTTTCAGCGAAGGCGCCATGGTCAATCTCGACAGTTTCGACGAGATATACAAAGCCGAAGGCGTCGCCCGGGAAATGGGCCGGCGGGCCAATGTCGGTTTGAGGCTCAATATGGATACGGGGATCCATCCTCAGTGGACCAGATTCGGTTTAAACCTGGACAGCTCCGCGGCCATGGACGCCGCCAAAAGAATTCACCAGAGCCAATGGCTGCGCCTCACAGGTCTTCATTCGCACATCGGCACATTCATTTTGGACCCCAAGGCGTACTCGGTCCAGATCCAGAAGATGATCGACTTCATGAAGGTCCTTGAAAAGGATTTCGACGCAAACATCGAGTATTTGGACCTGGGTGGAGGTTTTCCCTCAAGGAACAAGCTCAAGGGGGCTTACCTTCCTCCGGAAGTATCGGTCCCTCCCATCAGTGAATATGCGGAGGCCATCAGCACGACACTTCTTCGCAACCTTGCGCCCAATGAATGCCCGATGGTGATCTTCGAGTCGGGACGGGCGCTTATCGACGAAGCAGGCTATTTTGTGGCCACAATTGAGGGGGCAAAGCGGCTCCCGGATGGATCGAGGAGCTATATTATCGATGGGGGAGTCAACCTTCTCTACACTACCAACTGGTACAATCACCGGGTCGAATTGGACCGTCCGGTAGAGGGCTCCTATGAGAATTCCACCATCTTCGGCCCCTTATGCATGAATATAGATGTGGTTGCCGAAAACGTTTCTCTTCCCCCTCTTTCAAGAGGGCATCGGCTGGTACTCTCTCCGGTGGGCGCCTACAACGTGACGCAGTGGATGCAGTTCATCCGGTACAGGCCTGCGGTGGTGATGGTCATGGAAGACGGGACGGTTGAGCAAATCAGGCGGGCCGAGCGGTTGGAAGATATCGTTTCGCTTGAATTCATTCCCGAAAAGCTGAAAAACCTGCAACCGGGCGATGAGCTGAAATCGCATGGCGCAGGCGTTTGATCTCTGCACAGGGTGGATGAGTGAAATGATTTTCGAATCGACTTCGCAGCCGGCCCGCTGCATTGGAGGCTCGTCGCCGGCGCTTGTGCAGGCGGCTACGGCCGGGCGTTGCACCGGGTATCGTTCGAGACTGCAAAACTTTTTCGTCATGTTGTGGGTAACGGTCCGAGCGGCTGGATTGGACCTGCTCTACAGTTATTCCTCACTCTTATTTGGCAGAAGTGTCCTGCTTGGCCTGATTCTATTGATCTGCTCTTTTCTGAATTTGAATCCGGGCATCGCGGGAATGCTTTCCTGGCTTGGGGCCATCGGTTTCTGCGGCCTGCTTGGAATTAAAAAAGGCGACCCGGTCCGGAGCATTTGCGAATACAATGCTCTGATCGTAGGCTTTTCGATCGGGTTCCTCTTCAGGTTTTCATTTCTATCCGTGTTTGTGGTAACGGGGGCGTCTTTTCTGACGGTGCTGGTCAGCTGCATGCTCTATTCGCTTTTGTACAAAAAGTTCCGGCTGCCGGTGTTGAATCTCCCCTTCCTCCTCTGCTCGACGATAATCTATCTTGCTTCCGTCAGGTACAGTTCCCTTTTTGTCGATTCTTTTTACGTCCACAACCAACTGCTGAACCTCAACGCTCTTCCGCAATACGTTCAAGGCCTCCTGCGCTCCACGGGGTTTTTGATTTTCATGCCCTATGACATTTGCGGAATTTTGATATTGGCGGGATTGCTGATCTTCTCACGGATTGCCTTTTTTGCGGCCGTTTGTTCCTACTATATCGGCACCGCCGCCGCAGCGCTTCTGACCGGCAGTTTCACAAACGCATTCAGCAATTTGTATGGCTTCAATTTCATTTTGACCGGAATCGCCATCGCAGCGGTATTCCTCGTGCCCTCCAGGCGCAGCTACCTTTTTGCCTTTCTGTCCGTTCTGCTCTCCGTGTTTGTGATGGACGCCTCTTTCGTCGTGTGTAATCAACTCGGGGCGCCGATTTTCACCTTGCCCTTCAACCTGATGGTTCTTCTTGTCGTCTACGTTCTGAGGCAAACCGGTTATCCCGAGATCACCCACTCGATCAAATCGTCTCCCGAAGCTTCCCTTGCCAATCATTTGAACTTCGCTCGCCGGTTCGACCGAATATTCCCCAGACCTTTTTTGCCTTTTTCCGGCCGCTGGACAGTCTACCAGGGTTTTGACGGCAAATGGACCCACAAGGGTGTCTGGAAATATGCTTACGACTTCTTTATTGCCGATGACAGCGGCAGGACGCATCAAAACGGGGGCGATCTGCTCGAAGATTACTATTGCTTCGGAAAACCAATTCTTGCTCCCGTGAGCGGGACCGTAGTGGATGCCGGCGACTCTTTGCAGGATAATCCGCCAGGGGAGGTCGACAACCAGAGCAACTGGGGCAATTACATCGTTCTCCGCAGCCTGTTTGGCTATTATGTCGAAATTTCGCACCTCAAGCAGGGCTCGTTACAGGTAAAGACCGGAGATTCGGTAACGGCGGGAGAAGTAATTGCCGCCTGCGGAAACTCCGGCCATTCGGCCCAACCCCACATCCACATGCAGGTGCAGTATTCGCCCGAACCGGGTTCCGAATCGGGGCGGTTTTATCTTTCGAACTGCCTCGAGGGGGGGATGCTGCTGAGAAACAAGGTCCTGGAAGAGGGGGGGAAAGTCGAACCTTTGAGCGTTTCCAGGAGCCTTTCCAAAAAGCTCGCCTTCGTTCTGGATGACACTTTTACGTTCAAAGTATTCCGGGACGGCAAGGAGACAGGAGAGGCGCGGATCGTTGTAAAAATGGCCAGGGACGGCTCCCGCTATTTCACGCTCGAGGGGAGGCAAGACAGGCTCTACTTCGGAATCGAGGACAACTGCTTTGTGTTCTACAGCCTGGAGGGAAGCAGAAACTCCCCTTTGAGACTTCTTTTTGCAGCCCTGCCGAGGATTCCTATGGGCAATGAGGGGGGGGTACGCTGGGAGGATCTGCTTCCGGACGACATTGTCTCCGCAAACCTCTGGCGCAAAGGATTTCTCAGGTCCTTCCACCATGATTTAGGCAAAATTACCGGAAAGTATACATTTGTCTCTGCAGACGAAATAAGGGGGGAAATTTCCAACGGACACAAGTTGGCTACCAGTTCTCTGGTGCTCGATGAGCAGAGGGGGTTTCGCGAAGTGCTGCTTGAGACTTCGAAGGGGACCTTCGGTTTGAAAAAGTCCTAACCCCATTTTGAACTCGCACGGAAGGTGGAAAAAGAAGATGCACTCTCGGATGTTTTGTCGAACTCTCATTTTTACCGGGCTGATTTTACTGTTGATGCTGGTTCAGGGAGGTCCCGGCCAGGCCGCCCAGGCCTCCCCGGCTGGCGCCGGGCAATACATGGAAGGCCTCCGACTCTTCAAGGCCGGCAGATATGCGGAAGCGCAAAAACATGCCTTGAACGCCTGGTCGGCAGCCCCGAGTTCTGCCGTGTACCAGTCGCTGCTCGCATGGACCAATTTGAAGCTGGGCAATACGGCGGAAGCCGAAAAGCTTTTCAACTCCATTTACCAACACAACCACAATAACCTTGCCGCTCTTCAAGGACTTGCCTGGGTAAAATACACCCTTGGCCAATATCCCCCGGCCAGGCAACTGTTCGAAAAGCAGCTCAAACGTGCCGAACAACTAAGGCGCCTTCCCGGCTTTGCCAAATTCAGCCCTGAAGACAAAAGTTTTGTCATCTCGAACCTCTCGGACGCCAATTACGGCCTGGGGCTCACCGCTCTGGCTCAGAAAGACGTTACAGGCGCCAAGGCGCGGTTTGAACAAGCGTTGGAGTATCCCAATGATTTTGTGGGCCATGCTCCAATCACGGAGGCGCTCGGAGATATCTACTATTATTACCGGGGCGAGTATCCCAAAGCCATCGGTTATTATGATGCATCGCTTCGGGAGAAAGCCGATCCCATGGTCATGGCTAAGATCGCCTGGTGTACCTACTATGAGGGGCAGGTCGGCAAAGCGAACGAGCTTTTGCGGAAGGGGCTCGCGACTCAAACCTACAAGCAGCCGTTTCTGTACGGCCTGGTATTTACGTCAAAAGCTCTGAAAAATCCCCAACAATCGAAGAAATACCTCGAAAAACTGATCGACCTCGACCCGTATTTCGCCGACACCGGCTACGTCCACCAACTGATCGAAAAAGAGCAGGGCTGGAAACCTCTCTACAAGGATTTCGCTTCCGCCTACATGAAAATAGGGGCATTCGTCAGGGCTCGCGAGATACTCATGGAGTACCTGCAGACGGCGAAAACCGATCGGCAGGCCCTCGTGATGGTTGCCTGGTGCGATGTGTACCTCAACCTCAAGACCGCTCTCAAAGAATTCGATCAACTTTCGAGTGGGAACGGAGGGGGAGAGACGGATGTTTTGCTGGGCAAGGGGGTTACGCTCTTCTACCTGGGGCGGTTCGACAATTCCGGCGCAGTGTTGAAGGAGGTCCTGGCAAAGGATCCCGGAAATGTCCGCGCCAAGATGGCCCTCGCGGCGATTGCGTTTATGAAAAAGGATTACCGGCGCGCAATTTCCATCTACACGGCAAATATCAGCCGGCTCCCGAAGCAGGAATTCTTTTTTTCATGGCCCAGCTGGGCTCTCAACAACCTGGGATGGAGTTACATCTACACGGGAAATTATGAAAAAGCTCTCCATGCATTCAAGCTGCTCCGGGCGTATCATCCCGTACCGTATTACCCGGCCGTATCAGATGGTCTCGGGTGGGCCTACCTGCACCTGGGAAGGAAAGCTCAGGCCGAAAAACAATTTCGACTCTCTTTAAGACTCTGGCCCAAAGACCCCACTGCAAAGGAAGGTCTGTCCCGATTGTCGCGCGCATAGGAATCACAAGGAAAGGGTAAAATTCGAATAATGAAAAAATCAGGGTTAATTTTCTTTTTAGCTTTGATCCTGGCCGCGTACGGTCTGCCGCTGCACGCGGCGGACCTGAACCGGTCCGAAACAGCCGCCGCATACTACAAATCCTATGACCACGAACGGAGGCAGAACTACGAAGCTGCGATAAAAGACCTGAGCGCAGTCTACGGGGCAAATCCGAACGACTATCTCGTCAACTACAGGATGGGCTGGCTCTATTACCTGGACAGGAACTATTCGGAGGCGATCAAACATCTGAAGATAGCATTGGCTGTGTCACCCGAGTCCATCGAGGTGATGAACACGATCATTCCGGTCTATTCCGCTCAGGCCGACTGGCCAAAAGTCGAAGCACAGTCCATGGCCGTGCTAAAGATCGATTTTTATAATCTTACCGCAAACTACTGGTACTCGCATTCGCTCAGAATGGAGAAAAAATACGGACCGGCAATCAAGGTGGATCGGAAGATGCTCACAGTCTATCCGACCTCTGCGACTTTCCTGCAGCAACTGGGTGAGAACCTGTTTCTGGATAACAAAAAGGAAGAAAGCCTCTCGGTCTTTAGAAAACTCAAGCTCCTCTGGCCCTCAAATACCGTAGCGGACCAGTATCTGAACAAGTCGGCAGCCGGCGGTCCATGAAATCGTCTCCCGCGAAGCCATAAAGAAGCGGGCGCATCCGGCTCGCTATCTCGTTTAGGATACTAATTTCTACGGCATGATCGACTCAACAGCCTCCTCGTACGTTTCCTCCGGCTCTTTGCGTCCGGGGGGGCTGCTCAAAAAGGCCTGCGAACCCGTTCGGAATTCCTCTTCCCCATAATCGTCCGGCCCTGCGGGCAACGCGGAAACGACTCGTATTTTCGGGTTCTGCCGACTTCTGTGGAACAGTTCGTCGCCGAGGTGGAGCCGCATGTGGTTCAAGAACACTTGCACCCCCTTTCTTATCAGAGGGTATATGCAGGTCGATCTTGGCGGTTCGGTTGCTCACCGCCCTGTGTACATGGTTTGAATCATGGAGGATCGGTAACACCCGCTGGTCGTGTCGACTCACATAGATGAAACCGGCTGCGGCGGAAGTCGTTATTGCGAGAAGCAGAAGGCCGACCGGCAACAGGCTCAATTGGAACCAACGTCCGGTGCGTGAGGCAATCGGAGCGAAAAAGGACCGGTTCTCTTCTCTCCTGACAGATTCCAAGGCCTCAACAAAGGCATGAGTCGAGGGAAATCTCTCTTCTCTGTTCTCAGCGGTAGCCGATTTAATTACCTCATCGAGTCTTTGAAAGAACCGGGAGTCCGGCGCCGGCAGGGATGCCTGTCTGAACGGGACCAGTTCTGAATCAAACTTTCCTGCCATCGCTTCATAGAGTATCTTTCCCAAAGCGTAAATATCGGTTCGCTCATCTACCCTCTTCAGGTCGAGGAAATGTTCGGGCGACATATACGGCAGGGTGCCGTGAATCTCCACCGATTGGGTGAGCGGACTCGAACGAGCGAACCGGGCCAGCCCGAAGTCTACTATCTTTGGCCTGTTGGTATCCAGGAGAACATTTTCCGGTTTTAGATCACGGTGGACTATCCCGCTCGTGTGCAAGGCACCGACCCCATCGTGATCGGTTTCATACCAGTTGCCAGGGTTCCATAATCGTAAATTTCCGCCACATTCGGATGCGTGATGTGAGCCATTATCCGGACTTCCCGGCCAAATCTTTCGATGGAAGAGTTTATCGCCTCAGCGTCGTTTTCAAAGGATCGTATCCAGCTTCGCGAAATACATTTGATTGCCATGTATCGGTCCAGATCCAGCTGATGGGCTTTGTAGACTTCCCCCATCCCGCCTTTCCCGAGGGATTCCAGGATAATCCATTTCCCGTTGATCACGTCGCCGGTCTTAAGAAGACAATCATCTTGCAGAGTCATCGTCTAAAACCTCCGTTCGTATGACCAGCCGCGCTCAAATTACTTTCGTCCCGCGCACCACGTGTTCCAGTCCTGCAAATAGTTCAATTGAGTTATTCAAGTCATAATAGGCTTGCAGAATGTAAAGAAATATTTCATCCAGGGATATTTTCCCTTTTGCGGGTTAGGTATTCAATATCCGGGCCAGCGCGGAAAAGGCCGCTAATAATTTATAACAAAGCGCGATTACAATGGAAACATTGACGCGGCAAAAGTAATCGATCGGGTTGGCGATGCTGGGAGTTGTCGTTCATGCCTGTTATCTCGTACTGAGTGAAAAATGTTTTCCATTCCATGCAAATTGTTTTCAATAGATCATTTTACAAATGAGTTCCCCGCATTTACCAGTAAAAAAGTCTTGTAGTAATATCATTACGATACGGACACTCACAAGATGGCAGAATATTTGGCATGATTACTGCTTAAAGCGAAACCACATCAAGCTTGATTGTATCATATAGGAAACTATAACCACATAAAGTACCACTATTGATATATAGCCAGTAGCGGTTTTTATGGATGAAGATGGGCTGACTCTTTTGCTAAGGCTGGGATGTTCGTCCATAGGAGTGGGTCGTACGCGTACGCCGCATAGCCGGTGTATCGTTACGCTCTTCATGGATAATCTCATACTGAACTAAAGATATGCGGGGCTAGTCGCATTTTCTATATAGGCGCGACCCCTGTTGGATGGTACGGCCCGTTCAACCTGCTTGTAGCAACTTTTACTGTAGGAGGAAAGAGATGAAGAGAATTGTGATGGCAATCTGTGTTTGTTTGACGGTGTTGACACTTGTGGGCTCCGCCTTCGCAGCAGAACTTTGGGACTGGCATCTGCGCGGCGCAGACGAAGGTGTTGCTGCCGGCGCTCTGCCGCCTCCAGGCGCATACTTTGTTAACGATTTTTACTGGGCGCCCAGTTGGAAGCTTTATGGCAACGACGGGCACTTGAACCTGAATGTCGCCGGTCCGGGGACTGAGGCAAAGCTTGCTGCCTTCGTCGATATACCGGTGCTCGTGTGGGTCCCGGGCTTGAACATCTTAGGCGCCTCCTATGGTGCGGCCATTGCCCAGCCGTTTGACTTCGCAAGCCTGAGAGTAGTCAATGCAAATACGGGGAGCACGCTCGCCTCAGGCCAGCAATGGGGCGCCTACAATACCGTATTCGATCCGATTATTCTATCCTGGGACATCCCGTATAATTTCCACGTATCCGCAGCCTTCCAGGTGGGCTTTAATGACGGTACGTCTTCGGTAGGTGAGAGCAAGGCTTCCGCCACTCAGCTCTATAGCGACAAGCTGTTGTCCAAGAGCGGGACCAACGCCTACGCCTGGTCCAGCAACAATGCATACACCTTTACGCCAGTCATCGGTTTGAGTTGGCTGTACAATGGTTGGAACGTCAGCGCCGAATTCATGTACACCTTCTGGACCAAGGATAACAGCGCCGACATCCAGAATGGCGACCAGTTCGGAGCCGACTACACAGTTACCTATAGCTGGAATCGATGGATATTCGGCCTTGGGGCTGCGCAAGAGAACCAGGTCTATAACGATAAGGGCAATGTAGCCTTGCAATCGGGGGCTTTATCGTACGGAAAAATCCTGAATTCGGAAAACGTCAACTACAGCATGGGGCCGATCATCGGCTACAATTTCGGCCCCTGCAGCCTGATGTTCACCTACAACTTTGCTCTCAAAACCAAAAATGATGTAGGCGGGGACTGGGCCATGTTGCGCCTTGTCGTTCCCCTGGGAAACCCAAGTTCGTGGTATTGACCAGCTAACCCTAATAGAGGAAATAGAACGATTGCTTCAACCGGCGAACGTTCTATTTCCCGGAATAGCGAATGAACGTATGCAACTCAACAGGACCGGCTTCAGCACCGGAAATTTTGCAGATAGTTTTCCGAATGTATTATCAACAAGCTCTGAAGTGAGCTCAATCGCAAAAGGAGGTAACAATGGCTATGAAAAAAACATTGGCAAGAATTCTCGCGGTTGGAGCACTTCTGGTAAGTCTTTCCGGGTGCGCCTACCCATTTGGTTCTTCATGCGGTCTTGCCCGGGGGGGAGGGCGTCTTTCGCCGGTGGCTCTGCGCGTACAGGGAGATCGATAAAGGCAGTCGAATTTGATGAGATGAGAAGTGAGAAGCAAACATGGGTGGAAGATATGGCGGGGGAATCTTATCGGTCTTGTTTGTAACATTTTTTCTTGTGATAGGGGATGTCTCGGCCATCTGCGCTGCTCTGCCGGTACCTGTTCGACGTACCCGATATTATGGCCAATCCGGAAAGGAATTAGCGTGGGAGATGTTTTCGCTGGTTCACCAGGAAAATCCACGATTATATTGGAACAGTTGTCTGGCCCGGGTGGCATCTCTCCGGGCCAGGCGGATCATGGCCTCCGGTCACTTTGGTCACAAGGACCCTCTCACCGGGGAAAATCCTGCCTGGGGTATGATCCGCGATAACTGCTTCGACTTCCGGGAGGCTGGTGAAAACCTTGTAAAAGGCTCCGATAATCCGGAGATGCTGGACAGGGCACTCATGCACAGCCCTCCACACAGGCAAAATATCATGGATCCGAACTTTGAACTGGTTGGGATAGGCTGCTTCCATGAAATCTGTGTTCAAGAGTTCGCAAGCTATTAATAGATGCGATTCATGAAAGTCACAATATGTGTCGTGGTCAGCTCTTGATCAACGGATAGCCATAGACTGTCTCTATTTCCGAAGATATCGGCTGGTGCGGCGGGAAGCTCGGATGCCCGTACCAACCGATATCCCCTTCAAGGGGCACGCAGAGTATGACTCGACCCTATTTTCGCTCCTCGAATATCTTTTTGGCTATTGTCGCTGCAGAGACGGATACAGGCCAGCCTGCGTAAAACGCAATGTGCGTTATTATCTCTCCGATCTCCTCCCTGCTCAAGCCGTTCTCGAACCCCAGCGCCAGGTGATAGGGAAGCTGCTCCTTGCGGTTAAGAGCAATAAGCGCAGCAATGGTAATCAGGCTGCGGTCCCGTTTGGACAACTCCGATCGTTCCCACACATCGCCGAACAGAACATCTTCGGTAAGTTCGACAAGCTTCGGGGCGATGGATTTTATCGGGTTGAGGGCTGCCGACCTCTTCTTTTCCTCTGCCATGTCCTTACTCCTTGTAGAATTAGTCGTTGAAGGTGTTGCCACCTTTTTAACCATTGCTGTTCGCTTTTTCGACTCGAAGCCCTCAGCGTCCGGCATCCGCGGGCGCCTGGTTCATAATCCGGTAGGAGAGCAGAACGGGGAGCAGCGTAAAGAGCATGATCACAAGGACCACGACGTTTACCTCCGGCAGTTTCTGACCCAGGCGGATGGCGCCGAAGATCCACAAGGGCAGGGTGTTCTGGGCGCCGGCGGTAAATGTTGTGACGATCACCTCGTCAAAAGATAGCGCAAAGGCCAGGATACCGCCGGAGACGACCGAAGTGGAAATGATGGGCAGGGTCACGCGGCGGAAGGTATAGAAGGCATCTGCACCAAGGTCCATCGACGCCTCGGAAAGTGAGCTCGGCACGCGGCGCAGTCGAGCGATCACGTTATTGTAGACGATCACGACACAGAAGGTGGCATGGCCGATAATGATGGTGAACAGGGACAGGTTCATGCCCGTCACGACGAAAAATGAACTGAGCGCCATACCGGTGATTATTCCGGGCAGGGCGATGGGCAGCACCACCAGAAAGGCGATCGATTCCCGGCCGGGAAAACGGTAATAGTGTACGGCGAAGGCGGCCAGAGACCCCATCACCAGGGAAATCGCCGTGGCGCTGAGCGCTACTTTCACCGAGAGCCACAGGGCGTCTCGAATCGTCTGGTTGCCCCAGGCCTCGGCAAACCATTTGAGGGAAAGTCCGGCAATCGGCCAGCTCTGAATGTTGGAGGCGTTGAAAGCATAGACGACGATAATGGCGATCGGGAGGAACAGAAACAGCACGATCATCACTGCCCAGATCCCCAGGAAGATACGTGCTGCTTTACTTTCCATGATCGACTCCCCGGCTCACATCATCTCGAACGCGCCCAGGCGGCGTGCGACATAGAGGTAGAGACCCATGACGGCGAGAGGTACAGTGGCAAAGGCTGCCGCAAACGGGATGTTGTTGGCGATTCCCACGTTTGCGAACACGACATTTCCGATGAAATCCGAACCCGGGCCTCCGACCAGCACCGGTGTGATGTAGTCGCCCAAGGTGAGGGAAAAACTGAAAATGGAGCCTGCGATTACACCCGGCATAGCCAGCGGCAAAATGACCTTGAACAGAGTGCGCAGTCCCCGCCCGCCGAGATCTTGCGAGGCTTCGAGAAAGGAGGTCGGGATGCGCTCGATGGCCGCGTAGATCGGCATCACCACAAACGGCAGCCAGAGATAGGAAAAGACGATCCACATGGCCCAGTTGGTATAGCCTATCTGGGCACGCGGAAGCCCGAGCTCAAGCAGCAGCCAGTTCAAGGCGCCGTTATGGGAAAAAATCAGGCGCCAGGCGTAGACTCGTGCGAGGTAACTCGACCACAGGGGCAGGAGCACCATTGCAAAAAGGAAGGCGCGCATTTTGGGGCTTGCGAGTCGCACCATGTAGTAGGCCAGGGGAAAAGCGAGCACGATATCTGTAAGCGTCACGGCAAAGGCGATACCGATCGTGCGCAGTGCGATGGTCTTGTAGACCGTTCCGTGTAGTATCTGCCGGAAGTTTTCGAGTGTCCAGGAATGGACGATCTGGCCGGTGAAGCCATCGACCGACCAGAAAGCGGAGATGAAGAGCGTAGCCAGCGCTGCCAGGTAGATCAGCAGCATCCAGCCTATGGGAAAAGCCAAAAGGGCCGAGGCGCTCACCGCGGGGCGGCGCCACGCCATCCCCGATAGATTTCTCAGGAAAGATTTTCGCATGCCTCCCACAGGGGGGGCGCTCTCAAACGCCATAGGTCAGGTCTCCGGAGCCCCCCTGGAGCAGCAGGGGGGGCGAGCGACTAAAATCCAACAGGTTACTGCATGACCGACTGCCAGGACTGCTGCCATTGCGTGATGCTCGTGCAGTCGTTTTTACCGTTTCCGCACTCTTTGCGGGGCGTCTTCCAGAACTTGATCCGGTTGAAGTAGGAGGCCGGAGCATCCAGGTGGTACTTGTGGCACGAACCCGCCTGGAGCTTATCCATTTCGCTGCAGGCATTCTTGTTGGCAGGCGTCTCGCCGAAGTAGAGGGCCTGCTCGGCCTGGACCTTCGGGGTCGAAACATAGCGCATCCATTTGTAGGCACAGTACGGGTGCTTCGATTTGGCCGAGAGCATCCAGGTATCCGACCATCCGGTCGCGCCCTCCGAGGGAATCGTGTCGGCTACCGGCGCCCCGGCGGCCTTGAGAGCGATGGTCTGATACGGCCAGGCCGCACCGATAACCGCATCGCCGTTTTTAAACAGTTCGATTTCGTCGGAAGCAAGAGCCCAGTATTTCTTGATGAGCGGCCTTTGTTTCTTTAGCAGGGCGACGGCGGCATCCAGCTGCTTCTGCGTCAGTTCGTAAGGATCGGTTATGCCCAGTTTCGGATCGTGCGCTTTGAGATAGAGCGCCGCGTCGGCAATCTGGATCGGGTTGTTTGGCACCGACACCAGCCCCTTGTACCTGCTGTCGTAGATAGCGCTCCAACTGGTCGGAGCCGGCTTGACCTTCTCGGTGTTGAAAAGAAGAACGTTTGGCCCCCACTCGTAGGAAATGCCGTAATGAATTCCATTGATCGTGTTGTTTGGAGGCGACTTCAGCTGCGGCAGGAAGTTTTTATAGTCGGGTATGAGGTCTACGTTGACCGGTTGAACGACACCGCCATAAATCAGGCGCAACGAAGCATCGCCCGAGGCGGAAACCAGGTCGTATTGCGACCCGCCGCCCTGGCGCATGAGCGCCACCATCTCATCGGAGGAACCGGCGTATTTGACATTGACCTGGCAGCCGGTTTCCTTCTCGAAGGGTTTGACCCATTCGGGCTGGGCATACCCCTCCCA
>JAKAJS010000231.1 GCA_021813685.1 Deltaproteobacteria bacterium
CCAAGCGACATCAGCGCATGCACGGAAGCTGAGGGGTTTCAGGTGAGGGGCTGGCCCGCCGATATGACTCTTCAGGCCACCCTTGAAAGCGTCGAAAAATCGCTTCTCCTCGAAGCGGTAAAACGCTACGGAAACCAGTACCTCATGGCCGAAGCCCTCGGGGTAAACCAGTCGACAATCGCCCGCAAATTGAAAAAATACGGTATAGAATAAAAGGCAGGTCAACTCGGACAGGTATTTTTTCGGTTCACGCGAAGCCGCGAAGTCGCGAAGCCGAGAAGGTTTTCATGCGTCTCCCTTGAAAGTCGAACCCGCAATCGCCCCCCCGTCCGTCTACTTCTTCGATCTTCATCTCCATCTTTCCCTTCGCGCCTTCGCGGCTTCGCGTGAGACATCCCCCCTCGCGTCTCTCACGCAGGATGCAATCGTGCATCTTTTCCTGCCTCCGCATTCGCCCGATGATATTTGCCTGCCTGGAAAACCCTGCGTGGTGCGGCTTTCCGGATAGGTGGCATGGAATTTGTTTTTGCATCATGACCGATCCGGGAGCAAACCGGAAAAAGGCGTCTTGTTTTCCTGAAAACGAAAATCATCACTTTTTATGTCCAACCACAAAGCGAGGTGAGCATGCTTAAGCTTTTATTCGTAACGGACGTTCACGGCTCGAATGTCTGTTTTCGCAAATTCCTGAACGCCCTGCCGCTCTACAAGGTCGACGTGGGGATCATGCTCGGGGACCTTACGGGCAAGGTGCTCGTGCCGCTTGTCGAAAAGTCCAAAAGCTCGTGGGAGTGCACGCTCATGGGGCAGCACGTCGATATCGAGACCAACGGCGAGCTGGAAAAGATCAAAAAGACGATCGAAAACGCGGGCTACTACTGGGTGCACCAGACCCGGGAGGAATTCGACGCGATGAAGACCGATCCCGGGGCGATCGATGCCCTGTTTAAAAAGCTCGTCTTCGAGCGGGTCGGAGAGTGGCTTGCGCTCGCAGACGAACGGCTCGACGGGAAACCCTACAAGATGTTCATGGCTCCGGGAAACGACGACTGGTTTGTGATCGATGAGATGATCGACAAGGCCAAAATGGTCCACGCCTGTGATAACCGCGTGGTGGATCTGGACGGCCATGAGATGGTGACCTCGTCGTGGAGCAACCCCACGCCGTGGCAAACGCCGCGCGAGTTGCCCGAAGACGAACTCGAGGTAAAACTCGAAGGGCTTTGCAAACAGGTTACAAACTACGAACGAGCGATCTTCAATTTTCACGTCCCTCCGCACGGCTACTCGCTCGACCTGTGTCCGAAGCTCGACGAAAACCTGGTGATGTCGGCCGAAGAAAAGATCCACGCCGGCAGTATCGGCGCAAAGCGCATGGTCGAAAAATATCAGCCCCTGCTCGGTCTTTTCGGCCACATTCACGAGTCGCGCGGCGCCCAGAAGGCTGGCCGCACGCTGATGGTCAATCCCGGAAGCGAGTACTCGGAAGGGATTTTAAAGGGCGTCATCGTCATGCTGGATAAAAAGAAAGTGAAGGACTACGTGTTCACATCCGGCTAAAGCCCCGACCCGAAGGCGTATGACGGGAAACCCCAACCGTAAAGGAGGTGTTATCCATGCCAATCAAGGAGTTTGTGCTACCCAAGGACATCCCGCTTGACATCTACCCCAAGCCCGAGGTTTTCCTCACCGAAGGCAAACGCATCGCCGAAGAGGCGCAGAAGCTCGGCATCCACATGCGCGTCATGGGTCCGATTGCGCTGCACTACTACTTTCCCGATCAGATCGATCTCTACGCCGCCCTGGAGCGCCTTGCCGACCGCTACTTCACCGATATCGATTTTGCTTCCTACGACAAAACCCGGGGCAAGGTGGTCAAATTCATGAAAGAGATGGGCTACGAGTGCGAGCCCCAGACCCTGATGATGTCCGGCAAAACACGCCATATCTACTACGGGGGCGCGGTGCCGATGATCGACGTCTTCTTCGACAAGCTCGATTACTGTCATCCCATCCACTACAAGGATCGTCTCCACCAGGACCCCTGGAGCGTCACGCTGGCCGACATTTTGCTCCAGAAACTGCAAATCTGGGAAATCAACGACAAAGATCTGAAGGATATCGAGTACCTGCTGACGGCGGCCGAAATTGGCGAGGACGATGAGCGAAAAATCAACCAGGCCTATGTGGCCAGACGGTTTGCCGACGACTGGGGTTTCTATCACACGGCCACGACCAATCTGGGCCGTGTAAAGGCGCACGTGGAAACGGTCAAGGTCTTTACGGATGCGCAGAAGCAGAAAATCAAGGATCGCTGCGATCAGTTCCTGGAGCGCATCGAAGCGGAGCCCAAGACGAGGGGCTGGCAGAAACGGGCAAAAAAAGGAACGGCAAAGCCCTGGTACAACACGAATTTCTCCGACTGGTAGAAAGGTGCGGCTTACCTATGAACGAACGGTTACAAAATCTCAAGGCTGCGGCCGACGGTACGTTTCTGATGTATATCGACGGCGAATGGGTCCCGTCTTCGAACGGGAAAACCCGGGAACTCAAAAACCCTGCGAACGGGGAAACGGTCGGCTCGGTTGCCGCAGGTACCCGCGAGGATGCCGAACGGGCGATTCGCGCGGCCAGGCGCGCATTTGACGAGGAGGGCTGGCCGGAGACCACCGCGCAGGAGCGGGCGAAGTTGTTGTTCCAACTGGCCGACGAAATCGAGGCAAACGGGCCGGAGTTGGCCGCCATGGAGACGCTTTCCTGCGGCAAGCCGCTGCGGGAAGCCGAATATGATGTGGCCGACGCTGCGGGCTGCTTCCGCTATTATGCAGGTCTTGCCACCAAGCCCGGCGGGCAGACCTTCGAGGTTCCCGCCCCCTCCCAGTCCTTTGTGGTGCGCGAGCCCGTCGGCGTGTGCGGCCAGGTCGTTCCCTGGAATTTTCCGCTCCTCATGTGCGCCTGGAAGTTGGGGCCGGCGCTTGCGGCCGGCAATGTGAGCGTGCTGAAGCCCGCTACCCTCACCCCTCTTAGCGCCCTGCGGCTCGGGACCCTCATCGAAAAGACGGGCTTTCCCAAAGGTGTCGTCAACATCCTCACGGGCCCCGGTGCGGAGCTTGGACAATATCTGGCGGAAAGTCCCCTTGTGGACATGATCGCGCTTACCGGCGGGACCGATACCGGACGACAGATCATGCACGCCGCGGCGGGAAATATCAAAAAAATCGCCCTCGAACTGGGGGGCAAATCCCCCAATATCGTCTTCGCCGATGCCGACTTCGAAACGGCCGTCGACTATGCGCTTTTCGGTATTTTCGTCAATTCCGGCCAGGTCTGCTCGGCAGGCTCGCGGCTGATTGTCGAGGAGTCCCTCCACGATCGGTTTGTAGAACGGCTTGTGGAAAGGGCAAAGCAAATCCGGGTGGGAGATGGGTTCGATCCGGAAACGGAGATGGGGCCGCTTGTTTCCGCCCAGCACCTCCAGACGGTTGAGGGCTATATTCGTACGGGGCTCGAGGAAGGTGCGCGCCTTTTGTGCGGCGGAAAACGCCCCGAAGGCGAATTGGGCAGCCGCGGCAATTACCTTCTGCCTACGATTTTTACCAACACCCGTCCGGAGATGCGCATAGTCCAGGAGGAGATTTTCGGGCCGGTCCTGGTGGTGCAAACCTTTACCAATGAGCAGGAAGCCATACGGCTTGCCAACGACGTCGTCTATGGCCTGGCCGGCGCCGTCTTTACCACCGACGTCGCAAAAGCCCACCGCGTGATCAAAAAACTGCGTGCGGGGATCACCTGGATCAACACCTATCACC
Organism: Deltaproteobacteria bacterium; assembly: GCA_021813685.1. Classification (GTDB taxonomy): domain Bacteria; phylum Desulfobacterota; class Syntrophobacteria; order Syntrophobacterales; family Syntrophobacteraceae; genus SbD1. The sequence goes on from JAKAJS010000231.1 coordinate 3,810, forward strand.
CCACCTACAATGAAGCCCCCTGGGGCGGCTATAAACAATCCGGCATCGGGCGCGAACTCGGCACGTTCGGCCTGGAGGAGTACACGGAAGTAAAGCAGATTAACGTCAACCTGGCTGTCGAACCCACCGGCTGGTTCCGTAACTGAGGAGGAACCACCCTGGCTGATTCGGGGCTCGGAGACTCTCAGCTCCGTGCCCCCGGTCAGTACCGGCAGGGCCATGCCTTGCACTCGCAGGACATTCTTCTATGGCATCTCGGAACTCCCAATTCAGGAAAAAGCTCCCGGACGGCACTTTTTCCCGCTTCCCTCTTCCCGCTCCCGCTCTTTTTTCGGCAGGGCTGCCCTCGCAGAGCTGCGTTCCCGGCCTCCCCGGAGGGGAAGGCAGGCCGCGCAGGATTCCGATCTGCATCGAGGATGCAGATCGGCATGATCAACCCGAAGACCTTGTGGCAAGGGCGAAAATGGGCACATATGAAACCAGGTCGGTGAGCATCGAACCCGAAGAGCGCTACCACCTCGATGCATTCAACGAAGCTCAGTACAATGCCAGGGGAGACGGTGTCCTCACGGTGGATCTCGAAGGGCGGGTGATGTTTTCCGACCGGGTGATACGCCAGAGGCTCGAGATCTATCCGGGAAGTTTTATCGGCGAGCATCTTCCGGTGTTGTGGCCACGGGTCGAGGGGGTGATGCAGGAGCACGCCCGGCTTTGCGATCTGCCGGTCGAACGGTTGGGAGGGCGCTTCGGGGTGACGGTTTCTCCGATCCTGCGGGACGGCGTGGCCGTGGGGGGGGTGTGTGTCTTTGTCGAAAAAGACGAACTGGAGGCGGCCACCCGGCAGTTGCGCTACTTCCAGGAGCTTACGCGCGAGTTGCGCACCATCATCAATTCGGCCTCCGAAGGGCTTTGGATCTGCGACGGCAACGGCACGCTGCTCCGGATAAATCCGGCTTCCGAACGGATCAACCGCGTCACCCGGCAGGAGACGGTCGGCCACAACGTGCGTGACCTCGCGGCGCGCGGCGTCATGGACTGTTCGGTCACGCTCGATGTGATCGAGAGCCGTTCGGTGATCCACCGGCTGCACACCCGCAACGAATGCAAGCTGATAGTCACCGGTACGCCCGTATTCGACGAGGAAGGCAACCTCATCCGGGTGGTCGTAACGGAGCGCGACATTACGGAGATCGACGGGCTGCAGCGCAAAATCGAAGCCCAGGAGGCTCTGCGGGGACAGATCCAGAACCACATGCTCGAGATGCAGCAAATCGAGCTGGCGGCCAGC
>JAKAJS010000058.1 GCA_021813685.1 Deltaproteobacteria bacterium
CCCGACTTCATAGGGTTCGTAGAAATCCGCGACCGTTTTTCGGCCGAGACCTGCATCAAGGCACTCCTTACGGGCCACAAGGTGCTCAGCACCTTCCACACAGAAGACTCCATCGGAGGGTTGATCCGGTTGCTCAATATGAATATCGAAGCCTTTCTGATTTCTTCGACCGTAGTCGGCGTTGTGGCGCAAAGGCTTCTTCGAAGGGTATGCTCCCGTTGTGCCGAGGACTACGTGGCGCAACCCTCCGATATGCGCAGACTCGGCTACAGCGCAAATGATTTGAAGGGGGTCCGTTTCAAGTTGGGGCGAGGGTGTCCCGAATGCCGATTCACCGGCTACAAGGGGCGGGTTGGCGTATTCGAACTGCTGGTCTTAAACGAGCCGGTAAAGGACGCGGTGCTGAACAAAAAAACCGCCTACGATTTGAGGCGGATCAGCACGGAGACCTCCGGTCTCATTACTCTTCTGGAAGATGGAATCGCCAAAGCCGCAAACGGCACAACCTCTCTTCAGGAAGTCTTCCGGTCGCTTCCCCGGGTCGCCAAACCAAGACCGGTTCACGAACTGAGACGTCTTCTGGGGACGGAGTAAGACGAATGGATCAAACAAGCGGATCACTGGTGCAGGTCGTCGAACAATACGCTGCTTCGGAGACGCTCAACCTTCCGATATTTCCCGGAGTAGCCCGCGAATTGCACGCGAAGATCTCCGATGAAAACGCAAATATCAACGATATCGCCTCCACCATCGCCAAGGATCAGGCCCTGGCCGGCGAGATGCTAAAGCTTGCCAACTCGGCATTCTTTGCGGGCCTGAACAAGGTGCGCACGATACGAGAGTCGATCATGCGCCTTGGCGTAAGGCAGGTCTACAACTGCCTGGTTACAGGCAGTCAAAAGGGTTTCTACGCCTCGCGCGATCCGCTCGTAGCCAAACACCTCGATGTGCTCTGGAAACATGCCCTGGCAACCGCCATGGGAACTCAGTGGCTGTTGCGCAAGACAGGATACCCCGAACTGGCAGATGAGGGATTTCTCGCCGGCCTTTTCCACGATATCGGCAAACTGCTTCTCCTGAAGGTCTTCGAGACGATACGGTCGGAGAGAAACGACGTCACTCTCTCGGAATCCTTCCTGTTCGAAATACTCGATTTCATGCACGCAGAACAGGGCTATGGCCTCATGACGCGATGGAACATCCCCGAGGTGTACTGCGAGGTGACAAAGCGTCATCATGAAGAGGAGATCGAGGGTGCGAGCCCGCTTCTACTCGCGGTGCGCATAGCCGACCACGTGTGTGCGAAGACCGGCATCAGCCTCAAGGCCGACCCCACGATCTCTCCGGCGACCCTGCCGGAGGTAGTGGCAATGTCGGTAAAAGAGATCGTGCTGGCCGAACTCGAAGTGGTGATCGAAGACTCCGTCGCACAGGAAAGGTAGTCCCTGGGGCGTTTCAGGCGCTGCCGGCGCGTGCGCGCACCCTTGGTGAAGGCTTCGCACCAGTGGTTGCGCTCCTGCGCGAGCCCGATTTCCCGGGTGCCTTCAACCGGGTTTCCATGCGCGCCCGGGTCTCGTTGTTTTCCGCCATCGCCGCGGCTTCGCTCTGCACCATCGAATCTCTTTCCTGCAGCCACCGGGCTATTTTGGGCGTAAATTGTTTCTGCGACTTGGAGCTGACGTAGATTCCTATGTGACCCGTATCGAGGCAAAGGTTTTCGGCATCGGCCGTTCCGACCCTGCTCGCCAGCAGCTCGCAGGCGCCGGGCGGTACGAGATGGTCGAATTTGCCGTAGATATTGAGAAGCGGCATGGTGATATTGCCCAAATCGACCCGTCTGCCCCCGACTTCCATCCGGTTCTGGATCAGCAGGTTCTTTTGATAGCAATCCTCGATGAACTGCCGGATCGTTTCCCCGGGGACATCGGGGCTGTCGAATATCCATTTCTCCATGCGGACGAAGTTTTCCAGGAAGGCCTTATCGCTTATGTTTTCCAAAAGCCCGATGTACTTATCGATCACCAGCCGCGCGGGGTTTAGCAACAGAAAGCAAAAGTTGAGCAGATCTCCCGGCATGTTGCCGTACGCGTCGATGATGCGGCCGAGGTCGATTTCCTTGGTCCACACGTGCAAAAGCCCCTGGTCGGTGTCGAAATTGGTGGGGGCGACCGTTGTGACCAGGTTTTTGACCTTCTCGGGGTGCAGCGCCGAATAGATGGTGGAAAATGTTCCTCCCATGCAGATTCCCATCAGGTTTACTTTCGGGATGGCGTGCCGCTCGCGGATGAAATCGACCACGTTATCCATATACCCGTTCACGTGATCGTCGATCGTGAGAAAACGATCCTTGCGGGTGGGATACCCCCAATCGATCATATAGACATCGAGTCCCATGTTGAGGAAATTTTCCACCACACTTCTTCCCGGTTGAAGGTCGAGCATGGTTTCGCGGTTGATGAGCGCATAGACAATGAGAAGGGGCGTTTGGACCGTAGGGGAGGTTGCCGGCCGGTAATGCTTGAGCTTGACCCGATCTTCGGTGTAGACGACTTCATAGGGCGTTTTGGCGATTTCGGTATCGAGCGGGCCGAGCAGCACCTCGCCGGATTTAGCCAGTTCACGAGATTTTTCCAGCCCTTTTATCCACTTCGCCATAAAATCGCCGACAGGTGTAGCAAATGTGTTCATTGAAGTCCCCCTTGAGACATATTCCCGGCCGGCTCGCCCCTCACTTCGCCGGAATATGCCGATTCCAGATTCTTAATTTTTTTGCTCGACTCTTTTAACGCCTTTTTGAGCGTGTATACCTCCCGGTAGAGATCGTCCATCTCCCGGTTGGTGGGAACCGGGAGAAATTGGAGAAACTCGGTGAGCACGTCGTTTCCCGACACCCTGAAGGCCGCGGTCTCATCGAGCAGCCGCGAGAGTGCTGCGCGGTACTCCTCGGAGCGGAAAAGCGTCATGTAATGCTGCTCGAGCTTCTTGATCCACATTCCGTAGTAGACGTGATAGTCCTCTTCGGACCTGCCCTTCGTTCCACCCTTTTCGAGTTCCTCTTTCAAATCGGCAAATGCCTTGTCCATGGGGCCCGAGAGCAGCATTTGAAATTCCGATACCGTCGCCTGGTAGGTGTTGAACTTGTCGGCGAGCGCACTGAGCTTTTCCTGGAGAACTCGTGTCAGCCCCACCCGCGGGACTTTTAAAAGGGGCTGAACGACTCTTTCGTAAATGTCGCTCCACACCCGTACTGCATCCTGTTGCACACTTTCCAGGCCGGCGCCCGGCATGTTGGCCCACAAAAGCCTGGAGATATCCTGGCCCATCGCACCGGATCCCATGACCCGGAAAAAAGCCTCGAATCCGTCCATCCGCCCCTTTTCCTTTCCAGGGGAGAAGCCCGTGCCCCCCCACGGAAATAGACACGCACGCCATAGCGCAAGAGATGCCTGCACGTAGTCTTCGGACATGGACTCCTTCGCCGGAGAAAAGAGCATGTCCTGCCAGCCGCGAGCTGCGGAAAGCCACGTTCCGGTCGCCGATTCCATCCATTCGAACCATTGAAATCCGTTCGCGTTCCCGTTTTGATTCATGAGAAAAGACCCCTGCGACACATCGGTTGAAAGAAGTGATAGTAGAGAAAACAAATTGTCTTTCGAAAACTTGTGCTCTTATAGCACTGTTGCCGGACACGCGAAGTGGGGTGTAGACGGTATTTTGTGGAGGGGGAGGGTGGTAATGATACTATTCGCCACCTTACCGGGCGGGCGAGCCGTCCTGTCCGGCGGATGGAGGCTTAACGCCCGCAGGACCATACAAGCGCATATTCTGCAGCATATTCCAGGATTCGATTTCTTTTTGCTTTTCCTCCTCGTCTTCTTTCTGCATCGCCCGGTCCAGGCCGGGATCTGTCGTATAGGTAACGGAGTCTTTGGTCTCTATGCGGTCGGCAAGAAGGCTCCGCCCGATTTTTTGCGACCCGGTATATAAACCCGAGTACACACCGGCAACGGTCAGGCCGGCGATAGCGAGAGCAGTCAGGAGCAGGATACCCGCCTTCATCGGTTTTCTCCGTGCCTGTTACAGATAGTCTCCCCGCCTCCATTTCACCGATTCCATGTATGCGGTGACCTTGGCTTCTTCGGCAAGGCCCCGCAGATTCGAATCGGCGGGAAGCGCGCTCATCGTGGCATCCAACCCTGATGCCTGCTGGTTTACCTGCTTTATGAGCGAATCGATCTGCTTTGGAGAACTGCCTCCCTGTAGAGCATTTTGCAGGGAATCCAACCCATCGAGCATGGAGGTGAGAGAAGAAACCGCCTCGGATGTTCCCGACGGCTGTGCGGGATTCAAGGCGAGGGCTTGGGCGCCCATGAGGCCGGTCACGCTTTCCGGTCCGCCCACACTACTTTCCATGGCGCCGGTTTTACCCGCCGAGTCGATCTCGCTCAGCAAAAGACCGGCGAAGTCATTGCCGCTCGAAGCGCTCTTCGACTCTTTGGTCTGTGCGGCCCCGCTTTTTTCAACCGCCTGCCCGGTATAGATTCCATCTATTTTCATGGCACTTTCTTTCCAGTGATTAGTGAACAGTGAGCAGTGAACGGTGGAAACCCGGACACCGGTCACCAGAAGATGCAAATTTTTTGCCAAATAACGCGGCCGGAAAGATACCGCAGGGGAAGCCTTTTTCGTCCTAACTGCTCACTGTTCACTGCTCACCGATCACTGTAAAGTTTTCCCGCCTGTGGAATTTTCTGCCGGTTTTGGATTCAAGGGAATGCGTATGAGCGCGGCCGTTTCCTGCCCGCTCTTTTCCAGGCGGACTTCGAACCCGTAGGGCAAGAGCAGTTGTCTTGCCGCATAAAGGCCGAACCCCAGATGTCGATCGGCAGGTACGGCGCCGGTTTTATCAGGGGGCGGCCACCGTGACTCGAATAAGTCGAACAGATCCTCGGAGGCCACCCCTTCGGGCAATTCTGCGCCCGAGTCGGTTATCTTTACCGTTATTTCTTCGTCCTTAAGAAAAGACTCGACGCGCAGAAACTTTTTCTCCGATGTTTTGAGCGCC
>JAKAJS010000009.1 GCA_021813685.1 Deltaproteobacteria bacterium
ATCTTTGACGGGAGGCTCCGAGGTGAGTTGCAGATACTTTTTCCCGGGGGCGCCGTTTCCCGCCCCTTGAGCCGCAACGATCATGTGTCGGCCCCCCGGTGCGATGTATGCCACATTGGGCAGCACCTCTTCGCCCTCGGCGGCTTCACGCACTTCCAGGGCCGCCTTTTTGTTCAGACTTTCGGCAAGAGAGGCCGTCATGGAGGCGGGCATGTGCTGTACGATCAGCAGCGGAATCCCCAGATCCGCAGGCAGAAGCGGGATAAGGTCTGCGAGTGCGTTCGGTCCGCCGGTGGAAACTCCGATTGCCAGCACCTCGATTTTTGGATTGGTGGGCAGTGGTTTGGGACATTGTATCGCCGCCCCGAGTCCGGTTCGAACGACCGCATTGGGCTCGGAGACAGGGACGATTACGTGTTCCTGCCGGCATTGGCGTACCAGCCGGGAGTTCCTGCGTGCCCGGTGCAGTCCGATGAGGGTCATGAGGCGCCGGCGAAGCGAAAGGGCGGCATTTTCGCTAATATCCAAGCCGAAGCCGCACAGAAAATCGAGAACTCCCATCCGGGCTGCTTTAGCCGCATCCAGGGGGTCTTCTGCGCAAGAAGCGCTCATGGCGATTATACCCGTTTCCGGATAGGACCGGCGCAGTTTCTCCAGGGTCTTCACGCTCTCTCCCAGCGGCGTTTCCACCTGAAGCAGGACAAGATCGGCGGGCTTTCGCTTGAGGCTTGCCAGAGCGCCCGTCCCGTTTGCCACCGGGTCGGCTATCTCGATCCCCGTATCGATGTCTCTAATGACCCTGGCGAGAAAGCCTCGATATTCCAGGCTCTTTTCAACGATTAAAACCCTGAAAGAGTGGCTCATAAAAACGACCGTCTTTCCATCGTCACAGGCGAAGCTGCTGCACCAGTTCATGCAATCTGCCGGCAAGCCGTGCAAGTTCTTCAGCCGCAATGTTTGTAGCCCCGGCGCTCTTCGCCGTGTCTTCGACCGCCGCATTCATGGCAATCACATTTTCCGCAACTATTTGCGTCCCGCGGGCAGCCTCGCCGGCGTCCCGCGCAATTTCCCCCGCACTTTTGGAAACGTCGCCGATACTCCGGGACAGTTCCATTTCCGCCGAAACGGCCCCCTGGACATTTCGGGCCGCCTCCGCCGCCCCGGTTGCCGCCTGGAGAACATTTTGGGAAACCGAATTGGCGGCTATGGCCGCCTCCGAGATGCTGCGCGAGATTTCATTTGTCGATGCGGTCTGTTCTTCCACCGCTGCTGCGATAGTGGACATAATGGAGTTGATCTCGGTAATCACGGCCACGATGCCTTTTATGGCATCCACCACCGTGGCGGTATTGGTCTGGATGGTCCCGATTCTTTCCCGGATCTGCTCGGTTGCTTTTCCCGTCTGCCGCGCCAGTTCCTTTACCTCGTTGGCAACGACGGCGAACCCCTTTCCGGCCTCACCCGCCCCGGCGGCTTCGATTGCGGCGTTTAGCGCAAGCAGGTTTGTCTGGGCGGCGATGCCCTTGATAAGATCGACCACGTCTCCAATTTCCTTGGCCGAGTTGCCCAGGTCATGGACGATCCGGGAAGTGGTTTCGGCCGAACCGGCGGCCCCGCCCGTTACACCCGCTCCCCTGGCCGCGCTCCTGGCCACCTCGTTTAATGAGCTGTACATCTGTTCGATGGCGGCTGCGACATTGTTGACCGAAGCCGACATTTGCTCTGCAGCGCTTGCCACCGTATTGAGATTCCCCGAAACATTCTCGGTTGCGGAGCCGATCTCTTTCATGTTGGAGGAAATGGAACCGGAAACCAGGGCAACCGAATGGATCTGGGAGCTGACCTGCTCGGAAGCGGCCGCCATGCTTCTGATGCTGGCCGAAGCCTGTTCGGTGGCACTTGCGGCCAAGCTCGACCGGTTGCTCATCTCTTCGGCCCTGGACGCCATCTGGTCGGAGGTGGTGGAAAGATTTTCCGAGGCCCTGGTAAGAGTGGTGCTGGTCTCGGTGATATTGGCCACCATGCTCTGGAGGTGGGCGACGAGGCGGCGAAAGAGAAGATAGGTGATCAGGACCACCAGTATCAGACCGAGTGCCCCTATCAACAATGCCCAGTTGCGGGCGGTGCGGACGGCGTTGAAGGCTTGCTCGGCAGAGGCACTCACCAGGATGCCGCCCAGAACCTTCCGCGAGCTCCCGTGACAATGGAAGCAGCGCTCTTCATTCAGGATCGGGCGAAAGATGCTGATGTGGGCAACTCCATCTATTTTTTCCCCAAACGGCTTGCCCTGGAGTTGGGCCTCGGTCATTGCCCTGGTGATCGCCTGAAGGTTGGCCTTGTTTTTAACCAGGGAGCCGATCGGCTTATTGACCAGGCTGCTCTCGCTCGAAAACGCAATGACCTGGTTGAAGTCGCAGACCGCAATTTCGATATTGGGCATTTCCGCTTTCAATCGAGCAAACTGCTGGCGGACCAGGTCGTTGTTTCCCTCCGAAAGGGCGTCGTCCATTCCTCCCTGAATCGTTGCGGCGAGCATCTCTCCCTGGTGGTTGACCTCTTTATTGATCATCCGGTTCTGGGTCATTATGCCCAGCGTGATCATTGCTCCCATGACAAGAAGTATGACCAGTGAGAGCGTGGTGAGGGTCCTCACCCACATATGCTCTCTGAAAAACAATCGAATCCTCATGGCTTGGTTTCCTTCTTTTTAGGCCCGGCTAATGCGCTCCGCCATAGAGCATGGGACTGTATCGAAAAGCGCCGGCTCGGCCATTGGTGTGGCAGACCTGACAGTTCTTTACCGACACGACCTTCCTGATATCTTTGGGGTCGGAAGAGGCGACGTGAATACTTCCCGGGCCATGGCAGGCTTCACAGCCCACCTGCGCAAGCCGGGGCGTTTTTTTCTGCGAGACGAATCCCCCCGGTTTGCCGAAACCGGTGGTATGGCATTTGAGGCAACCCTGATACTCGTTTTCCGTGAGCCCCTTTTTCATCACCAGGACGTGGGTGTAGGCGCGGGACATTTTCGAATACTTTTTGAAACGGGCGTATTCCTGCGGGTGGCAGCTCTGGCACGCCTGGGAGCCGACGTAGGTCGGCTGCGCTTTTTGAGGGTTTGCCGCCTGCTGCGTCTCGCCGCGCGGGCTTGCGGCAGCCAGAACCACACAGGCTGCCAGGATAATGAAACCGGTTCTTGGCATCTATCTCCCCCCTAAAGGCCGGCTCTATTTACAGCCGGCGTATTCCAACAGTTTTTCCGAACGAAGGATGACCAGCAGTTCGTCTTCCATCTGCAGAACACCCTCTATGAATTTTGCTTTTATGCTGCAGGCGTTGGCCGGGCATTTGCCGACCTCACGTTCGTCGCATTGGACTATATTGCCGATCGAATCGACCAGCAGACCAACGAGATGGTGTTTTAGCACCACATTGTGGCTTTCTGCGGTTATTCCGGATGGGGCCATTTCCAGCCGGGCCGCAAGGTCGAAGACGGTAAGGGTCTGTCCACGCAGATTGACCAGGCCGCGCACATAAGGCGGAGCCTTGGGTACCGGCGTTATGTCCAGCATGCGGTTGATCTCGCGCACCCGGAGAACATCTATGCCCAGAAGGTCTTCCTTGATCCTGAAGGTTACAAACTGCCTGTTCGCCACGAGGTCTTTCGCCCTCCCTGTCGTTTCCCTCGACCCGTCAACACAACCCGGAATCCTGCGGGCCCTGGCTGATGCTGATCTTTTGCCTGAACATTCCGAGGAGCTCTTCGGCATCGAGGAACATGGTGATCCGTCCGTCGACCACCGCCGAGCCTAGAAGACCGCGAGGCAGATCGGCGGAGCGGTCGGGTTCCACTGCAAGTTCGACCGTGTCCATAACCTGCGATATCAGGATTCCCGCATCCATGTCCGTCGATTTTGGAATGATAACGTAGAGTTCTTCGCTCTCTGCTTGCAGAGGGCTCACCGGCAGAAACGAATCGAGCCGAATCAGCGGCAGGACCCTGCCGCAATAGCTGATAAACTCATGTCTTCCAATCCGCGTCAGCGCCTCCCGCGTGATCTTCTCCAGCCGCGAGATAGTCGAGAGCGGAAGCGCAAAATGCTCTTCAGGAGCTCCCTTGAAGATCAGGGTAGATATCGGGGTGGTCGAGGATTTTTGCCGTAAAGATTCGTTTGCCTCCCTGCGAAGCTGCTCGGATTTGACTTCGGCAAAAGAGAGCCTGGCAGAAGAGGCGATCCCCGGGGCATCCAGGATCATCGCCACCCGTCCGTCCCCCATGATTGTCGATCCTGCAAAGCAGCGACAGTCCCTGATATGCTCGGAGAGCGGTTTCACCACTATCTCCTCTATGTCGAACAGCTCATCCACAATCAGTCCGAACATATTACCGACCACCCGCAGCACGACTACGTAAACATCGCCCTGGTGGGAACGCCTCCTGTCCATTTGGTCTTCGCGGGGGGACTCGCGGCGATCCGCAATCCTCAGGCGACGCTCGGGCAGCTCTTCCCCGGTCCCCGGATGAACGAAAGTGGAGGCGAGCCCCACGGCATCGGTGAGACGCACGAGCGGCAGGAGCTGTCCGCGAAGACGCAAAACGGAGGCATCACCCACTTTTTCGATCCGTCGCTGTCTGCTTTCGACCGGGACGCACACGAGTTCTTTGACATTTACTTGTGGAATGGCGAAACGCTGGTTGGCGGCGCCGACGATCAGGGAGGAAATAATGGCCAGGGTGAGGGGGATCCTTACGCGGATCGTTGTCCCCGCTCCAGGGGCGCTTTCGATGTCGACGTGGCCCCCAAACCGTTCCACATTGGTTTTCACAACATCCATTCCAACGCCCCGGCCGGAAACATTGGTCACCGACTTTGCGGTGGAAAAGGAGGGGAGGAAAATGAGCCCGAGCCTTTCGCGCTCATCCATCCGCCTGGCGGCATCGGCACTCAAAAGGCCCTGCCTCACCGCCCTGTCGACGATTGCCGCCGTATCCATGCCACGGCCGTCATCGGAAAGAGTTATGTTGACCTGCCCCCCCTCGTGGGAAGCCAGCAGACGGATTTGCCCCTTTGCCGGTTTTCCCTTGGCGATTCGCTCCTCCGTAGTCTCCAGACCATGGTCGACACAGTTGCGCAGGATATGGACGATCGGATCGATCAACCCTTCGAGAATGGATTTATCCAGCTCGACCTCCCCGCCCTCGGTGAAAAACTCCACCTCTTTTCCGAGTTGGTCTCCGAGATCCCGCACCAGGCGGCGCATCCTGCCGAAGATATTTCGCACGGGTTGCATGCGCATTTGAAGGATGTGCGCCTGCATCTCGCTTGTGACAAGGTTTACGTTTTGGATGACGGTCCTGAGCCTGGGGTTTGCATCGACTGTTGCGTCGAGGATTTGCCGGAGTTGATTGCGGCCAAGGACCAACTCGCCCGCCAGGTTGATGAGGGTATCCAGCAATCCTACGTTAACCCGCAGCGTCTCCGGGGCGGTTTGTTTTTCGTTTGTCGCAGGCTTCGGGTCGGTCTGCATCGGGTCCGGGCCGGCGGCACGAAGCGTTGCGGGTGCGGCTTGGGTAACCGCAAGACTTTGCTGCAGGATTTCGGGGGCAATATGTTGGACCTGCTCCTCGGCAATGTCGAGCGCGGTTCCTACGAGATCGGGTTCGAGCACGGTGGAAAAAAGATAGTGGCACATTGCGTCGGGGTTTTCCACACCCCCCGGCGCCATGGCCAGGCATTGGCCAAACTCCTCCAGTTTCGCCAGAAAGTCCTGCTCTGAGCGCTGCTTCCCCTCAAGATCCTTCCCGCTCTCCAGCCGAATCGCAAACACAAAATGTTGCATGGTCAATGCAGAGCTCACCTGCTCGGCCTCCGGCAGGAAGGTGACGGGCGAATCGGCTCTGCCCTGTATCGCGAGCGTGATCCTGCCGCCTGATTTCTGTGACGAGGGAGTTGAAGCGGCGGGATGCGGAGGGGAAGTGCTCCTGTCGTTTTCGGAGAGCACGCCGGACGCTGCGCCCGATTCCTGCAAAATCTCGGCTAGCTTTTCCTTTTCGCTTCGACACTCGATCGTGCCGCTCGAATGGATGTCGTCGATCATGCATTTGAGCTTATCGACGCCATGCAACAGTGCGTTTGTTATCTCGTGACCGGGAGTCGTCCGGCCTTCCCGGAACAGGGCGAGCACGCTTTCCATTACGTGGCTCAACTCCATTACGGCAGGAAACCCGAACGTCCCCGACCCGCCTTTAATGCTGTGGATCGAACGGAAGAGCCGCTCCAGGATCTCGGAGCACTCCTCTCCCGTGCAGTTCTCCATGGCAAGCAGATCGCATTCCGCATTCCCCAGATGCTCGCGTGCTTCCGCAACGAATTCAGTCACAACAGGTTCACTTGCGAGGCACGTGGTTTCCAATGGTCTATCACTTTTCCCAGAGCGGTTCGCTGGACCCCAAAATCGCCCGCATCTTCATCTCCAGGGCATCCGGGGTAAACGGTTTGACTATGTAGTTGCTCACTTTGGCCTGCACCGCCTCGATCACATTTTTTTTCTCCGATTGGCCGGTTACCATCAGGAATGGGAGTTTTTCATGCCTTTCATGATTTCTGACAAAGCGCAGGAGGTCCATTCCGTTACTTTCCGGCATGTTCCAGTCGGAGATGATGAAATCGACTCTGCTGTGTTGGAGTAAAGCCATGGCTTCTTTCCCATGACGTGCTTCCGATACGTTTTCGAACCCCATTTGTTTTAGCAGCCCGCGTATCTGCATGCGCATGCTGGCCAAATCTTCGACGACCAGAATGGATATTCGCTTGTCTACCATTTTGACTCTTCCCCCTCGCTGTCCTGTTCCACGTCTGAGAGCCTCGAAGGCAAATCCGAAATTCAGATCGGCAATTCGTGCTGAATAGATAAGTGAAATGTCGGGCCGGCGAAAAAAGGCTCGGGTGCAGAGCAATCCTCAGCCCGTGGAACGCGTCGAGGGGTGGGAGCCGGTGCGGAGGATGGGACTAAAGGTTTGGCCGAGGTTTGTGTCTCCGGTTTCTTTGTGAAGAGCCAATCTTACGTGGCGGGTAGAAGAGGTTCAGCTCCTCCGAGTCGAGCACCCTGTCGATATCGAGCAATATCATTATAGTTCCTGCCATCCTGGCTGTTCCGAGGATGCAATGGGCTTTGTACGGTGTCTCGAACCAGGGGGCATCCTCGATGTCGGTGCCTCTAATGTTCACTACTTCCGAAACCGCATCCACTATCACGCCTACGGGTACCCTGCCTCGGGCGGATTGAACCTCCACGACCACTATGCTGGTTCGGTAGGTATCCTCCGAATGCCCCATCATGAACCGGGCTCGAAGATCCGTTACGGGGATCGCCTTCCCCCGCAGGGCAATGACCCCTTTTACGGATTCGGAGGTCTCGGGTGCAGGGGTGATGCGCATCATCCCGATGATTTCCCTGACACTCAGGATGCTTATCCCGTATGCCTCCCCGTCCAGGAAGACAGTGAGGTACTCTCCGCCATGGTCCGAACCACGCCGCTCTGCCTGTTCCGCTTCTTTTCCCTGCTCCACTCTATGTCTCCCGTTCTCACCTACCGTCTTTTTCTTCCCCGCCCGGGGGGCGTGCCGTCGCCTTTTCGATTTCCCGCACAATCCCGTCGAGTGTGAAGGGCTTTTCGATAAAGCCGTTGCAGCCGTGGCCCACTGCCTCGATCACGAGTTCGTTTCGCCCATAGGCGCTCATCATGATGATGGGAAGCTCTACGTGGGTCTTTCGGATCCGTTCTACCAAACCCGATCCGTCCAGGCCCGGCATGGCGTAGTCGGTTATCATCAGGTCGATGGCAGCGTCGGGCTCCCCGAGCATCTGAACGGCAAGTTCGGCGTCCCGGGCCACGGCAACGCTGTGCCCCCTGCTCTTCAAACCCCTTCGCAGGCTTTCGAGCTGATCGATTTCATCGTCAACGACAAGTATCTTCACCGCAACCCCTTCGCGACTTCCTGGTTCGTGCTCAGGGATAGGCATCGATCGTGCCGAAAGCGGCCAGCGATAAAAAATGCGGATATTCCAGTGGTTAGGGTGGAAAGGTCGAGGAGGGGCGGGTGAACCCGGGGGAATGGCGAAATGGCGAGGCATGCCAAGTTGGAATGCCTCGCCTCAATTTAGCTGTGGAATAAGTGAGTTGGCCACAGTGGTGCCATTTTGGAAGGGGGGCTCCCTTTTGGCAGCCTCAGGTTTCCCCGTAGGATTCTAGTTTTCTCCTGATGGTGTTGAGGCCGGCGCCGAGGAGTTTTGCCGTCTTTGCCTTGTTGCGGCCAGTCTTCTCGTAGGTTCTGAGTATGTGGGCTTTTTCCACCTCGGCAAGTGTTGCCTCGGGCTGAATATCGCAAGGAGCATCGGATTTTTGCCTGCCTCTTCGCTCCCGCAAATGGGAAGGAAGATTCCGGACTCTGATCGGGCCGCCCATGGCAAGGTTCCGCGCGGCCTTGACGATCGACCGGAGTTCCCGGACGTTTCCGGGAAAATCATAGGCCATGAGCAGCGAGAGGGCAGCATCTTCGATGCCCGACCCTGCTCGACCGGGCGATTGCTCCTTGAGGAATTTCGAGATGAGAAGGGGGATGTCCTCTTTTCGCTCCCGCAGGGGGGGAAGATGCAGCCAGGCACCTTTCAGGCGATAGTAGAGGTCCTTTCTGAAAAGTTCCTTTGCCGTGAGCTTTTCCATATCCTCATTGGTGGCCGAGATGAATCGGATATCGACCCTGCTCACCCCGGGAGCGCCGACTTTTCTGAACTCGCCTTCCTGAATCACTCTCAGGAGCTTCCCCTGGAGATCCAGGGGCAGAGTCCCGATTTCATCGAGAAAGAGCGACCCCCGATGGGTCAGTTCGAGATAGCCGGTTTTTTCCTTATCAGCACCGGTGAAAGCGCCCCGGGTGTGGCCGAAGAATTCCGAATCGATGAAATTGGGGCAGACCGAGGCCATATTGACTGCGGTGTAGGGCAAAGAGGCCCTGGGGCTGGCGAGGTGGATGGCGCGCGCGAGAAGTTCCTTCCCGGTCCCGCTCTCGCCGGTTATCAGCACCGGCACATCGCTCATCGCATGGAGTTCGGCCTCTTTTAAGACATGCATCATTTTGCGGGAGGCGGTCACCAGGGGCGAGAAGGCGCCGGGATTTTGCAGCTCCGGGAGGGTGTTTTTCTTTGCGAGTTCCACGATCCCCATGAGTCGCCTCTTTTCCAGGGCGTGGCCCACCTTGAGTAGAAGGTCCTCCCGGGAAACCGGCTTTACGATGTAGTCGTAGGCGCCTTCCTTGAGCGATGCCACGGCGAGCTTTGCCTCGTTTGAGGCCGAGATCATGATGCACTCCGTGTTCGGGCTGCAGCTCTTTATCGTCCGGAGCAGCTCGATGCCGTTTACGCCGGGCATCGTTATGTCGAGCAGCGCGAGGTCGCAGGATTCGCCTGCCCGAAACATTGCGCAGGCGCGGGCGGGGTCGCTCTCCAGTTGTATGTTGCGGTACCCGGCGGTAAAGAGGCCCCTTCGAATGGAATCCAGAAAATCCTGCTCGTCATCGACCGCGATTATTTTGAACACTTTTCAGCTCTCCCGGTTCTTCAACTCAAAGAGCGACAATTTGAACGTGGTTCCCCGTCCCAGCCGGCTCTCCACCTCGATCTTGCCCCCGAGCCCTTCAATGAAAGTCTGGCACACATACAGCCCTAGCCCCGTCCCCAGTTCGGGAGTCTTGGTCGTGAAAAAGGGGTCGAACACCCTTTGCCGGGTGCTCTCCGTCATGCCGCATCCGTTGTCGCCAACCTCGATAACGCATTGACAGAAAGGCTCTGCGCCTTGCCTTGCCCGTACCCAAATCGCCGAGTCCTTTTTGTCGGCGGCATGGACGGCGTTGATCAGAAGGTTTACGAGAACCTGTTCCAGAACTTCCGCATCGGTATTAACCGTAGGCATGGGTTCCGGAACGCTCACCTCGAATGACTTTATCTTTTTTTGGATTTCCGACCGGCAAAGGGCCACAGCCCTGTCGATGAGCGTTTTTATGTCGATTCTTTCCCGCTCCGCCATTACTCGCTTTCGGGCAAAACCTTTAAGACGCGTAATGGTCGCATTGATCCTGTTGGAGCCGTGCTCCATGTTTTCCAGCAGCTTGAAGATGTCTTTTTCGAACTCCTCGCAGGACATTCCGAAGAGCTCAAAGCCGGGTCTTTTTGCCCCGTACTCGCTCACAATCGGCAGCATCGCCCCGAGATACTCTCGCAGGATCGGGAGATTGAACGAGATGAAGTTATTGGGGTTGTTTATTTCATGGGCGATTCCCGACACAAGCAGGCCAAGGGAGGCAAGCTTTTCCTTCTGGATCAGTTCTCTTTCCAGGATTTTCGCATGGGTAATATCGGTAATGCGAACGATCCTGGCCTCTTCGGCACCCGAATCATCCTTTTTGCTGTAGATCGAAACCTGTTCGAGCCTGCCGGGAATCACCGGACTTTGGCGCTCAAAGGAGCCCTCCGAGCCGTCCAGGTGCGACAGGGGCCTTTTGCATCCGCTACAGGGTGCCGGGAGCTTGAAAAAGGCGGTGTAGCAGGGCTTCCCGATGGCATCGACGTAGGCTGCAAGGTGGTAATAGTCCCTGGCCGGCCTGTTGAGCATGCTCACCTTGCCGGTGCGGTCCAGCATCAGCAGCGGCTCCGAAATCCCGTCAAAAATCGTCTGGAGCATGGCCTTGCTGGTCCGGATGAGCTCCTCGGCCCGCCTTTTTTCGGTTTCGGAGGTGTGCCTCTCCACGCGCTGATGTATTTCTTTTTCGCTCTTGCCCATTTGTCCAATTTCTTTGCCGGCAGTTTGGAATTCTTCGTTACTGTACATCGGATCAAACGACCGCTTCCTCAATTATTTTTGCAGCTTTTTGACAGGCGGGTGCGCACAGACGCGGGGGCTTTCGCCCCCTGCACCCCCACGCCGCTACGCGGCTCAGTTGGCGCTTCGGCGACAGGCCACGCGCGATGCGCGTGCGAGTCGATACCGGGGGGGGCGGGGGAAACATTCCCCCGCTCTTTTGCCTTCGCAGTTTCTTAGGGCGCTACAGGCGGGAAGTCCGATCCCTCAGGTTCCGCATTCCAAAAGAGCTTTCGGAAATGGTAGCCGTATATCTCCATGGTGACTATCTCGCCGAAGGCGTCACTGTAGTTGGAGAGCGCTTTTCTCAAGAGCTTCCAGTAGTAGTTTCTGGACTTGTTATCGACGATGCCGAGGTACCAGAGCGAACGGGCAAAGATCATGAGGTCGCTGTTTTCGAGGTAGGTTTTGGCCCTGGGGCGATAGGTGCGAAGAAAGGCAAGTATCCGGTTATAATACATTTCCGGAGAATATACGGAGTTCATGACCCACCGGTAGCCCTCGATTATCTTCGTGCGATCCATCCGGGTGATGAAATTTAGAGAGCCGTCGACGTCGGTATTGTCGCCTGAGCTCTTGAAGAGCATTCTCCCCTCTTCTTCCAGGCGCGTGTAGAGCCGGGTCCCCGGAATCGCGGTGAGAAGACCTATCATGGCCGTGACGATCCCGTTTTTCTGGATGAAATTGACCTGCTTCTGGAAGACGTCGGGCGGGTCGTTGTCGAAGCCGATGATAAATCCCCCCATGACGGCCAGTCCGCTTCCCTGGATCGCCAGGACCGATTCGGAGAGGCTGCGCCGCAGGTTCTGCGCCTTGCCGCACTCGCGCAAGGCGTCTTCCACCGGTGTTTCGAGGCCGAGAAAGACCTTGTTGAAGCCGGCCTGCACCATAAGGCTCATGAGCTCCGGGTCTTCGGCCAGGTTCACCGAGGCTTCCGTAAAGAAGTTCATCCGGTGTTGCCCGTTTTTTTGCCAGGCGATGAGGGCCTTGAGAAGGCCTTTCACCTTCTCTTTATTCCCGATGAAGTTGTCATCGACGATGAAAACCGATCCGCGCCAGCCGCGGGCATGGAGCGCATCGAGTTCGGCCAGCACCTGTTCGTTTCGCTTTACCCTCGGTACCCGCCCATTCATCACGATCACATCGCAGAATTCGCAGTTGAAGGGACATCCCCTGGAATACTGGACGGACATGGTCGCATAGTCTTTGAGATCTATGAGATCCCACAGGGGCGGGGGGGCCGAATCAAGATCGGGAAATCCGGAAGCGGAGTAGAAACGCGCCAGACGACCTTTTTCCATGTCCTTTGCCAGTTGTGGGATGATCGACTCCGCTTCCCCGAAGACCAGGCTGTCGAAATCGGTGAAGTCGTCCGGATATGCCCGGAAAAGAGGCCCCCCGCCCACCATCTTCACGCCGAGCCTTTGGCAGCGCCCGGCTACCTGGAGCGTGGAGCTTTTCTGGGCGATCATGGCGCTTATGAACACATAATCGGCCCACAGAAGCTCTTCATCTCGAAGGTCCCTCACGTTGAGATCGACCAGCCTTTTTTCCCAGGAAACCGGGAGCATCGCGGCTACCGTGAGGGCTCCCAGGGGCGGGAAAGCCGCCTTTTTGCGCACCAGCCTCAGGGCGTGCTTGAAACTCCAAAACGTCTCGGACACCAGCGGATAGACGAAGAGAATTTTCATCGGACCACCTTTTTATGGCGAGCGGGAACTGCAAAGAGGTTACCTAGCTTCGTCCGAGAACCCGACTTCAGGCGCGGACCGGGCCGGATCTCCTTCCTTTTCAAAGAGAGATTCGGATTCGAATCGCCTGATGCGTAGCAGCGTTTCCGGATGGAAACCATCCTAAGGAGTCTATATCCGCAGAAGTCCAGGGTCAATGGATTATGCGTCTCGTTTACACATTCTACGATCAGATTTTTGTTTTCTTGTGGACAAGTCGCCTCATTTTGGTTACTTGCCTAGGAAAACTTTTGTATTCAAATCCAACCGCAACGGAGGTTTTCGAGCTGATGGCTCTTGTTGTGCAAAAGTACGGCGGAACTTCGGTCGCAAACGCCGAAAGAATCAATGCAGTGGCCCGGCGGGTATTGGCCAGAAAAGACGCGGGCGACCAGCTCGTTGTGGTCCTTTCGGCCCGTGCCGGGGAAACCGATCGTCTGATCAAGCTGGGAAAAGAGATCTGCCCTTGTCCGGACCCCCGCGAGATGGACGTTTTACTCGCTACCGGTGAGCAGACTACCATAGCTCTTTTTTGCATGGCCGTGAAATCGATGGGTGCCGAAGCCGTTTCCATGACCGGATACCAGGCCGGAATCATGACCGACGGGCAATTCGGCCAGGCGCGCATAAACTGGATCCAGACCCAACCGGTGCTCGAGTACCTCAATGCGGGTAAAATCGTGGTAGTGGCCGGGTTCCAGGGCTATGACGAAGACGGCAACATCACGACCCTTGGACGCGGCGGCTCGGATACCTCGGCGGTGGCTCTTGCCGCAGCCCTTCAGGCGAGCGTGTGTGAGATCTACACCGACGTCGAAGGGGTGTTCACCGCAGATCCCAACGTCTGCACGAAGGCCCGAAAGCTCGACAAGGTGAGCTACGAAGAAATGCTCGAGATGGCAAGCATGGGCGCAAAAGTGCTTCATCTGCGTTCGGTCGAATTCGGCATCAACTACAATGTGCCCATCATGGTGCTCTCCTCGTTCACCGACGCCCCGGGCACTCTTGTCTCACGGGAGGACGAATCCATGGAAAAGGTGGTGGTTTCCGGAATCACCTACAATAAAAACGAGAGCAGGGTGACGATCACCGACATCCCCGACTTTCCGGGAATCGCGGCGAAAGTCTTCGAGCCCATCTCGGCGGCAAACATCAACGTCGACCTGATCGTGCAGGGCGCAAGCGGCACGCCGGGCAAGGCGGACATCTCCTTTACCGTCCCCAAGGGATCTTACGACCAGACGATCTCGATCCTGGAGTCGATCGCCGCCGGGTTTGGCGAGGGAAAGGTGATAGGGGACCAGCACATCGCCAAGGTTTCCATTATCGGGGTCGGAATGAGGAGCCATAGCGGGGTTGCCACCAAGATGTTTCAGGCGCTCGCAGCCGAAAACATAAACATCAAGATGATCGCCACCTCCGAGATCAAGGTCTCCTGCGTCATCGACGAAAAATACACGGAACTTGCGGTAAGGGTTCTTCACGACGCTTTCGAACTGGACAAAAAACCGGCCGAGAGCCAGTAGCGGTCGCTCACACTTTACTCGGAAAGATAGCACCATGCAGGTAAAGATCTACGACACCACCCTCCGGGACGGCACACAAGCCGAGGATTTCGCCTTTTCCGTGGAGGACAAGGTCCGCATAGCCCTCAAGCTCGACGATCTGGGAATCCATTACATCGAGGGGGGCTGGCCCGGGTCGAACCCCAAGGACGTGGGATTTTTTCGCGAAATCGCCAATTATCAGCTGAAGCAGGCCAGAATCGCCGCCTTCGGAGCAACCTTCCATCCCAGTTCGACCGCTTCGACCGATCTCAATCTCAAGGCGCTGCTCGAGGCCAACACCGAGCTGGTGACCATATTCGGCAAAAGCTGGACGGTGCACGTTAAGGATGCGCTCCACACCACCCCGGAGCGCAACCTGCAGATCATTTCCGAATCCATCGACTTTTTGAGGCAGCAGGGAAAAACCGTTTTCTATGACGCGGAGCATTTTTTCGACGGCTTTCTCGACGACCCCGAATATGCGCTTGCAACCGTTGGGAGCGCGCTCGAGGCCGGAGCCGAGTGCATCATCCTCTGCGACACCAACGGGGGAAGCCTCCCGAGCCACATCCAGAATACCCTCAAGGCGGTAAAAGACGCTTTCCCCGGCATTCCGTTCGGAATCCACGCCCACAATGATTCCGAACTCGCAGTGGCAAACTCGCTTATCGCCGTCGAGATGGGCGCGGTCCAGGTCCAGGGGACGATAAACGGGATCGGCGAACGGTGCGGAAACGCCAACCTTTGCTCCATCATAGCCAATCTGTGCCTCAAGATGGGAACCGCGTGCCTTTCCGAAGACAGCCTCAGGAAACTGAGGCAGATAAGCCGGTTCATCCTGGAGGTGGCAAACGTTCCCCCCGACCGCTATCAGCCGTTTGTGGGCCGGAGCGCCTTCACGCACAAGGGGGGCGTGCACATCAGCGCGGTGGCCAAAAACCCCAGGACCTACGAGCACATCGATCCGTCCCTGGTGGGCAACAGCCGCAGGTTTCTCATCTCCGATCTTTCCGGGCGCGCCACGATAAAGCAAAAGGCCGAAGAATTCGGCCTCGAGCTCTCCAAAAACGACCCCGTGGCCATGCAGGTGCTCGAAGAGATAAAGGAACTCGAAAACCGGGGCTTCCAGTTCGAAGCCGCCGAGGCCAGTTTCGAACTCCTGCTCAACCGGGCGATGGGGAAGAGCAAGAAATATTTCGAGCTCGTGGGGTTTCGCGTGATCAATCAAAAGCTCAGCGAAAACAAGGAACCCGTCGCCGAGGCGACCATCCAGATCCGGGTGGGGGGGCAGTTCGAACACACCGCCGCTCTGGGCAAGGGGCCGGTCAACGCTCTGGACAGGGCCCTGCGCAAATCGCTCGAAAAATTCTATCCCGAACTCAAACACGTGAAACTGAGCGACTACAAGGTGCGCGTTCTGCCCGGCCAGCCCGGCACGGGGGCAACCGTTCGGGTCCTCATCGAATCGACCGACGGCCACGAGACCTGGAGCACCGTCGGCCTTTCCCACGACATCATCGAGGCAAGCTGGCAGGCCCTGGCGGACAGCTATAATTTCAAATTGTACAAGGCCGAAAAAGCAGTCGCCGCGAAGTAGTGCCCATCAGGAAACCTCTTGGTGGGCAACGCTGCGCTTTTGTCCACCCTACCTCGATCTGAGCCGTATTTCCCCTCTTTGCAAAGGGGGGATTATTCCGAGTCCGCGCAGGAGGATTCCACGGCGAAGGAAGCCACAGGGGGAGCCTGCCTGGCTGGAAACAGATAGGTGGAGAGCTGGGAGCTGAGCATTCCGGCGAGCATCAGTGCGCAGCCCAGAAGAGCCCTGGCCGAGAGAGCCTCATTTAGGAGCAGCCATCCTCCCAGAGCGGCAACCACCGTTTCCATGCTCATCAGGATCGCTGCATGGGCGGGGTGGGCATGGCGCTGGGCCATCACCTGCAGCGTGAAGGCCAGCCCCACGCCGAAAACGCCGTTGAATAGACACGGAACGGCCGTATCGAAAATTTTCTGCAAGGTGATCGTTTCCAGGGCGAACGCAGCGAGAAAACTCAGCAGGGCGCAGACGGCGAACTGAAAACAGGCGAACCCGACAGGGTCGATACGGGGGCTGAAGCGGGCCACGGCAAGGATCTGCAGCGCCCAGAAAAAGGCGCCCACAAACACCAGGGGATCCCCCGGAGAAATGCCGAAAGTCCGTGTGATGCTCAGAAAATAGAGCCCCACAACCGCAAGAGTCGCTCCCACCCAGGTTCCCATGGCGACTTTGTGCCGCCGGAAAAGTCCGAGCAGCGGTACGATCACCACATACAATCCGGTGATGAAGCCGGCTTTTCCCGCCGTCGTGTGAACGATCCCCATTTGTTGAAAGGTAGAGCCGCAAAACATGGCAAGCCCCGCCAGAGTTCCGCCCAGACAAAGGGTTTGAAACTCGACGCGCCGTTCGGCCCGGCTTTCGGCAGACTTCCTGCCGTTTGAAAAAAGCAGGAAGGGCAGCAGGGTGAGGGCGCCCAGGGTGAAGCAAATCCCGTTATAGAAAAAAGGACCGACATGGTACATGCTCTCTTTGGCGGCGGAAAAAGCAAACCCCCATAGCGTTGCGGTGACCAGCAGCAGCCCGTCGGCTTTGAGTATTTTGGTGTTCAGGCTCATGGCAGATTCACAGTGTTGAAGTTGTTAAGAGTCAAAGGCGTTCAGAACAGGAATCGTCTGTCGTTTGTGCCTGCGGTAGATATTGAAGTCATTATCGAAGGTGAGAATCGTACTTTCTTTATACAATTCGCTCATTCGCACCAGGCAGGCATCGGCCGGGGACATTGGCACGTTTGCATATTTCCGCAGCAAGCTGGAAACAGGGCCGAGGTGGTCAGCCAAACTGAACGGGATGGACAAAATGGAGCGGTTCAACAACTCAAAGATTGCGGAGATACCGTTGTATAAACCTCGTACAAGAAAGCATGCTTCCGAAACGACGGCCTCGCAAGTCAAGAGCGGGGGAGCGATCGAGGACCACTGAGCCACGACCCAGTCATGGTGCCTGTCACGGGCATTTAGAAAAGCCACCAGTGGGCCGCTGTCAATGATGACCTCCCGTCTCATTCTCCGTACCCGTTCAGGTGACTCGGATTGGTTGAAAGATCAAAGGGGCCTTCCAGCGACCCGGCAAGATCCCCTGCGAGATCAAGACAGGAGATAACCTCGTGATTTTTCTCCCCGTCAAAATATTTCCTCAGGGCTTCACGCATCACCGCCGACCTGGTTTCGCCGCTTTTGACCGCGGCCTCCTGAATCCTGGCCAATAGTTCCTCGGGAAGTTTTATGGCAATCGTTTTCATCCATCCCCCGATAATACGCATTTATGTTTATGGTATTACGGGCGGCAGGCGAAGTCAACACCGTCGGAATTTCGGACGAGACTTCCTGTCGTCAAAAAGCAGGAGTGATTCTCCGGGGAAAATCGGGCCGGTGGGGGCGCAACGACCACACGCGGGAGTGGGCGTGTGGTCGCACCCCCGGATTACTTTTTTGCGTCTGTGGAGTCGTGGACCCAGCTAAGGGCCGCCGCGACTGTTGGAAACCCGATGGTGCTGGTGAGAAGCAGCAGCGTGTGGTTGATTTCTTCTTTTGAGGCCCCGGCCTTCATGGCTCTTCGAGCATGGCTGTGGACGGAGCCCTCCGAGCGAATGGCCGCTGCAGCCGCCAGCTGAATCAAATGGGATGTTTTCTCGTCGAGCGGCCCCGCTTTTCTGGTCATTTCCCCCAGATTTTCCACCGCCTCCAGGTACTCCCGGTGCTCTTCCCGAATCTTGTCGTACCACTCCGGAAATTTCCTCTCCATTGCATAACCTCCTTTTTCGATGCTATTTCGATTGAGACCTTTCTATAATCCCATTCGAACGAAAATAGGTACTGCAAAGAGCGCCCGCCACAAGTGCCGCTGCTTTTCGTGCTAGTCTTTCATAGCCCCTCCGGGGGCGCATTGAAACCAGGAAAAGGACGGGACAGTTTTCTTCCCGCTTCCTGCTTCCCGCTCCTTTTCACAGCTGTTCCGTCACAGGAATTCGAACAGTTGCGGCAATTTAGTTGACGAGAGGCGATTAGTCGTTTAAGCTTCGCAGTGCCAAGACGGGCTGCAAATTGTGTGTGGCCTCAGTTTTGGCTCTATGGCAAACGGTACGGAGGGTAAACCGGGATGGGCAGGGTGAAGCTGACAATCGACGGCAAAGAGGTTATGGCCGAAAAGGGCAGTATGATTCTTCATGCCGCCAAAAGAGCCGGGATAGCGATTCCCACTCTTTGTTTCCACGAAAGAATGAAACCGATCGGGTCCTGCGGGATGTGTGTTGTCGAAATCGACGGCGGCAAGGAGATCGTGCAGTCGTGTATGACTCCGGTGGTCGAGGGGATGACGGTCACCACGCAATCGGAGACCCTTTTACTCGCCAGGCAGGATGCGCTGAGAGCTATTCTGGTCCACCATCCTCTGGACTGTCCGATCTGTGACAAGGCGGGCGACTGCAGGCTCCAGGAACTGGTCTACGAACATGGAATAACGAGCGTCGAGGCACAGCCGCCGACCTCCAAATTCCGTTTCGGGTACAGCACGACTTTCCTCAAATCCTGGCCGGAGCGGTGTGTACAGTGTCTGCGCTGTGTGAGCGCGTGCAATGAAATCCAGGGCATCGGGGCGCTGAGCATTCTCGAAGAACCCGACGGCAAGCTGATCTGTTATGACCAGGATAAGTGCGTTTCCTGCGGGGAGTGCATCCAGGTTTGCCCCGTGGGCGCGCTGCTCGAAAAGAAAACCCCTTCCCGCTGGCGCGTCTGGGAAACCAAAAAGATCCGGACCACCTGCCCCTACTGCGGTGTGGGGTGTCAGCTCAACCTGCACGTAAAAAACGACAGGATCGTCCGGGTAACCGGTGTCGAAGACGCTCAGCCCAACCAGGGCAGATTGTGCGTCAAGGGCCGGTACGGATTCGATTTCATCTATTCGAAGGAACGGCTGACCACACCTCTTATCCGGGAAAACGACGGTTTTCGGGAAGCTTCCTGGGATGAGGCCCTTGACCTCGTGGCCGACAAGTTCAAGGCGATCATCGCCGAAAGCGGTCCCGACGCCCTTGCGGGAGTCAGCTGCGGCAGAAGCATCAACGAAGATTCCTACAACATGCAGAAGTTTTTTCGCGGGGTGCTCGGAACCAACAACATAGATCACTGTGCACGAACTTGACACGCGCCTACGGTCGCAGGACTTGCGGCCTCGTTTGGTTCCGGCGCAATGACGAATTCGTTCGGCGAGTTCGGCTCGGCTAAGATGTTCTTCGTAATCGGCTCCAACATGGCGGAAGCGCACCCGGTAGCCTCCTCGTATGTCAGAAACGCGGTGGCCAACGGTGCAAAGCTCGTGATTGCCGATCCGCGAAAACAAAGACTGTGCGATATTTCCACCATGCACCTGCAGTTGAAGGTGGGAAGCGATATCGCGCTTCTTAACGCGATCATGCATGTGCTGATCGAAGAAGACCTCTACGACAAGCGGTTCGTGGAGTCGTGCACCACAGGTTTTGAGGCGGTGAAGGAAAAGGTCCTGGGGTACACGCCCGAATATGCCTCCGGAATCTGCGGCGTAGAACCGGAGAAAATCCGGGAAGCCGCGCGCCTGCTGGCCTCGGTGAAACCCATGATGGTCTGCTACACCCTCGGAATAACCGAACATACCTGCGGCGTCCACAACGTCATGTCGATCGCCAACCTCCAGATGATGCTCGGAAACATGGGCATGGAATGCGGAGGCGTAAATCCGCTGCGCGGTCAAAACAACGTGCAGGGGGCCTGCGACATGGGAGCGCTGCCCAATGTCTTCCACGGTTATCAGGGTGTGGCTCTGGAGGCTTCCCGGGAAAAGTTCCAGAAGGCCTGGCTCACCTCCCAACTCTCCGGAAAGGTCGGCCTCACCATCCCGCAGATGATGGAGGCGCTCCCGAGCAAAAAGGTCAGGGGCTTCTACATCTTCGGCGAAAACATGGCCAACAGCGAACCCGACATCCACAAGGTGGAGCACGAGCTCGCTTCGGCCGAATTTCTCGTCTGCCAGGATATCTTCCCCACAGAGACCACGCGGTTTGCACACGTGATCTTCCCCGGGGCTGCCTGGAGCGAAACCGACGGCACTTTCACCAACAGCGAACGTCGCGTTAACCGGGTGCGCACGGCGAGCCCCCCTCCGGGACAGGCCATGCCCAACTGGTGGGTTTTCAAGCAGCTGGCGAAGCGGTTCGGCCACGAGTGGACAGCCAACAGCGCGCAGGAACTCTGGGACAACGAAATTTCGGTCCTCGCCCCCAACTTTGCGGGCATCAAGTATGCGCGCCTGGAAAATGACGGACTCCAGTGGCCGTGCACCAGCGAGGACCATCCCGGGACCTGCTTTTTGCACCAAAACGGCGAGTTCACCTGCGGCAAGGGTAAATTCAACGCGGTCGACTGGACACCTCCGGCCGAAGTGCCCGATGAGGAATATCCCATGGTGCTCAGCACCGGCAGACGCCTCTATCACTACCACACCAGGACCCAGACCGGGCGCTGCGTGGGGTTGAACGACCTTCTGTCGGAAGAAACCGCCGATATCTCCCTGGAAGACGCCGGCTCGCTCGGGATTGAAAACAACGAGAAAATCCGCGTCAAATCGCGACGCGGCGAAGTGGTGTTAAAGGCGAGAATCACCCACGAGGTGCCCCCGGGCATGGTCTGGATGGCGTTTCATTTCCGGGAGGCCTGTGCCAACTGGCTCACCAACGCAGCCTTCGACCCCATAAGCTGGACGGCCGAATACAAGGCCTGCGCGGTGAAGATCGAAAAATTGTAAAAACAGAAGCGGGAAGCGGGGAGCGGGAAGCAGGAATCAAAACCGGTTTCCCGCCGCCCCCTCTTGGCCACTCGGAAGGGGCGTTTTTCTTCCCGCTTCCTGCTTCTTGCTTCCCGCTTCCGTTCCTAATCTATTTGCTCCACCAGATAATTGGGAAGGCCCATCTGCTGGATCTGGTCCTTTTGGGATTCTATCCAGTCGATGTGTTCCTCCTCTTCCTTGAGAATGGACGCCAGAAGCTCGCGCGTGCCGTTATCGCCCTCTTCGGCAGCGACACGAATGCCTTCATTATAGCCCTTGATGGCGATCTCTTCGGCCTTCCAGTCATTTTGGAACTGGCCGGGAACATCTCCGCCGATGGAGATGGTCTTGTAGTTGCTAACGATCGGCCTGCCGTCGAGAAAAATGATGCGCTCGATGAGCTTTTCGGCATGTTTCATCTCGGTGATCGAGCGTTCCCTGATTTTGTCGTGAAGCTTCTCGTATCCCCAGTTGTCGCACATCTCCGCATGAATGAAGTACTGGTTGATCGCGGTCAGTTCGTCGGAAAGCAGGTCGTTTAGTTTCTCGATGACTCTGTCGTTGCCCTTCATCTTGTTCTCCTTATCTGGTGTGGATAACGGCAAAAGGCGAAAAAACGATCATTTCTTCTGGGGCAAAATGTGGATGGAGCTCCCCAGGAAGGCTCCTGCTGCCTCTTCTTCGGCTTCCGCAAGGGTCGGGTGCGGGTGAATGGAAAGGCCCACATCCTCGGCAAGCGCTCCCATCTCGATGGCAAGCACCCCCTCGGAGATCATCTCGCCGGCCTCCCTGCCGACTATCCCCATTCCCAGCACCCGCTGCGACTCGGGGTCGATGATCATTTTGGTCATGCCGGAGGCGCCCATTGAAACGGCACGCCCCGAGGCAGACCAGGGGAATCGGGTCGTCTTGATCTTTATTCCGCGAGCCTTGGCGGCCTCCTCGCCCAGCCCGCACACCGCGATCTGCGGATCGGTGTAGAGAACCGCCGGCACGGCCTGGAAATCGAATGCGGAGGGCATTCCGGCGATCACCTCTGCGGCCACCTTCCCTTCGTGCATGGCCTTGTGGGCCAGCATGGCCCCGCCCGTGACGTCTCCGACCGCAAATATCTTTTCGTCTGCCGTACGCCTCTGGTCGTCAATCCTGATGAACCCCCGGTCGTCAACCAGCACCCGGGTGTTTTCGAGCCCGAGTCCCTGCGAACCGGGAGCCCTCCCGACGGCCACGAGCACACGGTCGAAGCGCTGCTCCTTTTTTTCGATCTCTCCGCGAAAAGAGACGGTTACCCCGCTTTCGTCCTCGCGGGCAGAATCGACGAGCGTTTTGTAGTGAATCGATGCAAAGAGCTCCTGGAGGCGCTCGAGAAGCGGCCGCGAGAGGTCCTGGTCTATCCCGCGCATGAGCTGACTGTCGCCTTCGACAAGGACCACCCGGCTCCCGAGCGATGCGTAGACCGATCCGAGCTCCAGGCCGACAAAGCCGCCGCCGACCACCAGGAGCCGCTCGGGGATATCCGCCAGTTCGAGCGCGCCCGTCGAATCCATGATGCGTCCCCCCGGTTTGAACCGGGTGCCGGGCAGGGGCTTGGGAGTAGAACCCGTGGCGATGATCGCGTGTTTGAACCGGATGTGGCTCGAGGCGCCGTTTTGCACCCGCACGTGGGTGGAATCCTCAAAGGTGGCTTTGCCCTGAATGTAGAGAATCCCGCGCCTTTTGGTGAGGCCGGCCAGTCCTGTGGCCAGCCGGTCGATCACCTTGTCTTTCCAGCTCCTGAGTAAATCCAGGTCTACTTTTGGCTCCGGAAAAGCGATGCCCATCTCGGTCGATCTGCGGGCGTCATGCATCAGTTCGGTCACATAGAGCAGGGTTTTGGAGGGAATGCAGCCCTTAAAAAGGCATACGCCTCCCGGTCCGGGGTCCCTTTCGACCATCGTTACGTCCAACCCCAGGTCTGCGGCCCGAAAGGCCGCGGCATACCCCCCGGGGCCTCCCCCTATCACCAGCAGATCGGTTTCCTGGGTAAATTCTCCCATTACCATTCCGAAAAACTCCTTCAACTTATCATCAACAAGGTCTCCGGCTCTTCCATGGCCGATTTGATCATGTTTAGAAATCTCGCCGCCTCGGCTCCATCCAAAATGCGGTGGTCGAAGGTGATGGAAAGAGGCAGCATCAGGCGGGGAACGATTTCATAATTTTTCGCATCCCCGAGCACCACGGGCTGCAATTTGGCCCGGGCCATTCCCAGGATCGCGGCCTCGGGGTAATTGATGATCGGGGCAATACCGGTTCCGCCCATCGGCCCCACATTGGTTATCGTGAAGGTCCCCCCTGAGAGGTCTTCCCGGGTGGCTTTTCCCTGCCGGGTTCTTTCCCCGATCTGCCGGAACTCGATCGCGAGATCGAAGATGCTCTTGCAATCGACATCACGGATCACCGGCACGAGCAGGCCCCGGTCGGTATCCATGGCGAAGCCGATATTACGGTAATGTTTAAGGATGATTTCTCCGGATTCCACATCCAGGCTGGAATTAAAGGAGGGGAATTTTTTAAGCGCTGCGGCCGCGGCCTTCATGACGAAGACCATGAGGCTGAGGTCGCCCCCGAGCGCTTCGACGCGCTTTATGTGCTTGTGACGGAATGCGTCGAGGGCCGTAAGGTCGGCTGTGTCCATGTGCGTCACATGAGGAATCTGCGCCCATGCGGCGGACATGCGCTTTGCGGTGGCGCGCCGCACGGAGCGGAGCGCAATGCGCTCTTCGGGACCGAAGGTCCCGGGGAGCGTAACCGGTTCTTTTTCGATTTCAGCCGGACGGGCAACTTCCCCTTCGGGCGCTTTCTCCCCTTCCGGCCGGGAGGCCCTCCGGGCGAAGGCGCGCACGTCCTCCGGCGTGACCCTGCCCCCCGGCCCCGAGGGCGTCACTTTCCCGATGTCTACGCCCAGTTCCCGCGCAAGGCGCCGGGTGGAGGGGGCGGCGGCGACCGGGCCGGCGGAAGCCTGCGCCGGCTTTTCCTCCCCGGCCTTTTCTCCCGCTTTTTCCACTTCCCTGCTCGGTCCCGTCTCTTTTTCGTAGGCCCTTGGCGGGGGCACACCCGCTTCCTCTCCCTCTTTTTCGCCCTCCTTTGCAAAAACGATCAGCACTTCCCCCACTCTGACCGTCTGCCCCTGCTTTACCCGCACCTCCGTGACGGTTCCGGTCACCGGCGAAGGCACCTCGGCAGTCGCCTTGTCGGTTTCGATCACGAGCACGGTCTGTCCGTCTTCGACCTTATCTCCTGCATGTACCAGCACTTCGATGATTTCCCCCTCGTGGATACCCTCTCCGAGGTCGGGGAGTTTGAATTCGACGGGCATAAATTCCTCCTAGAAGGCCAGGGTTTCGCGAACCGCCCGGGTGATCCGGAACACACCGGGCAGATACTCCTGCTCGCGCTGATAAAAGGGGATGACGACATCGAAGCCCGTTGCCCTGCGCACGGGGGCTTCCAGGTAGAGAAGGGCCTTTTCCACGATACGGGCGATGATTTCGGCCCCGGCCCCGTAGGTGGCGTGCGCCTCATGGACTACGACGGCCCGGCCCGTCTTTTTGACCGATTCGGTGAACAGCCGGTCGTCGAGAGGCGATAGCGAGAGGAGATCTATCACCTCGCACTCCACTCCCTCTTTTTCCTTTAGCTCCGAGGCGGCTTCAAGCGTCGGCATGAGGCTCGCCCCGTAGGTGATGAGCGTGATGTCTCCTCCCTCCCGCGCTACCCGGGATTTTCCGATCGGGAAAGTTTCCTCCTCTTCGGGCACCTCTTCCCGGAACGCCCTGTAGAGCGCCTTGGGTTCGTAGAAAACGACCGGGTCCGGGTCCCGAATGGCGCTCACAAGGAGGGCTCTCGCCAGGCGGGGAGTTGAGGGAATCACCATCTTGAGCCCCGGCGTATGCGCCCAGTAGATCTCGCGGCTCTCCGAGTGGTGCTCGAGCGCTCTTACCCCTCCGCCGTAAGGGGCCCGAAGGACCATGGGGACGGCGTAGCGGCCTTGCGACCGGGTGCGCATCCTCGCCGCGTGATTTTCCATCTGGTGAAAGGCGTGATAGCTAAAGCCCGAAAACTGCATCTCGGCTACCGGCCGCAACCCGTAGAGGGCCATTCCGATGGAGCATCCCGCGATTGCCGATTCGGCCAGAGGGGTATCCAGGACCCGCTGCGGTCCGAATTTTTCGATGAGCCCCTCGGTCACTCGGAAAACGCCTCCGTCCACCCCTATGTCTTCTCCCAGCAAAATGACCCTGTCGTCTTTTTCCATCTCCTGACGAAGAGCCAGGTTGAGGGCCTGAACCATATTCATCTTTGCCATTGGCGATTTTCTCCGGGTAAAAGGCGGTGAAGCGCCTATTGTTTCTCTTCGAGTTCCTTGCGCAGCATTTCCTTCTGCTCGTGCATCGCAGGGGTCATCTCCGCATAGGTGTGCGCGAACATGTCCAGGGGATCGATTTTCTTTTGTGCGATCTCGGCCCAGCGCTGCTCGGCCGAACTGATCTCCGCCTTGATCTCCTGGGTGATCGCGCGGATTTGCTGCTCGTCCAGCACCCCTTTGCTCAACAGATATTTTTCAACCCGCGTGACGGGGTCGCGCGCCTCCCATTCCGCCACTTCCTGCTCGCTTCTGTATTTTTTGGGATCGTCGGCCGTTGTGTGCATCGCGAGTCGGTAGGTCACCATCTCTATGAGTGTTGGCCCTCCGCCCTGCCTGGCGCGCTCGGCGGCCTCCCTGACCGCCGAGTAAACGGCCAGAACGTCGTTTCCGTCTACCTGAATGCCCGGCATGTCGTAGGCCAGAGCCTTCTGGGCAAGGGTCGCCGAATTTGTCTGGCGGCTCCTCGGAAGAGAGATGGCCCAGTGGTTGTTCT
>JAKAJS010000160.1 GCA_021813685.1 Deltaproteobacteria bacterium
TCTTCGGTATCGGAGCTTCTGGCCGGGGCATTCGACGGCCTTCCGGTGAGCACATTCTGGGAAGGCGATCGGGACGTGAAGATCATGCTTCGTCTCGATAAGGCATCCCGTTCCTCGTTCAGCGACCTGCGCAATGTGTACGCCTATTCTCAGGTCACCAGGGCAAGGGTGCCGCTTCGCGCCATCTCCACACTCAGCCCGCAATGGCAGACCAGCAGGCTGGTGCGGCGAAACGGCGTGAGGACCCTGACCGTCCAAAGCTTCGTAAAGGAAGGCCATTACGCCTCCGAGCTTCTAAAGGTCGTAAGGCCTGAGATCGCGAAGCTGCAGCTGCCGCCCGGATACAGGATCGAATACGGAGGGGAAAAGGAAAACCAGGCAGAAGTTCAACCCCAGATGCTCACAGCGCTCGGCATCAGCATCGTTGCCATCTTCCTGACTCTGCTGGTGCAGTTCCGGAACATATCGGAAACGCTCATCGTGATGTCTGCGATCCCGCTGGCATTACCCGGTGCCATCCTGGGACTTATAATCACACGCAATCCGTTCGGATTCACAGCCTTCATGGGGCTTATCAGCCTGTGCGGGATCGTGGTGAGAAACTCGATAATTCTCGTCGACTACATTAATGAGAAGGTGCGCGAGGGACACTCGCTCGAGCAGGCTGCAACGGAAGCCGGCGAGCGCCGGTTGCGCCCCATATTTCTTACGACCATGGCCGCCGCTGTAGGAGTACTGCCCATGATTCTTTCCGGCTCGAGTTTGTGGAGTCCCCTGGCAAGCGTGATCGCAATCGGACTGATTTGCTCCATGTTCATGACTCTTTTGCTGATTCCGATCCTTTTCGTAATCGTCAAATCGCGCATGATAAAACCAGCCCCTGCCGTTGCCGCGGCGCTCCTCGCGGTGCTGATTCTTTCGGCCGCCCCGGCGCATGCGCAAACCAAAAAGCTCACGTTGCCCGAAGCGATTGATCTGGCCGTCAAGGGAAACTCCGCGCTCAAGATCGCTCGTTTGAAAGTGGTGGAGAAAGCGAGGAAGGTGGCCTCGGTGAGGGCCGACAACTTTCCGAAATTATCCAACTATACCTGGTACATGGGATTTTCCAACTCGCAAGCGGTGAGCATCCCGATTGGCCTTGTTCCGGTTCCCGTCCAGCAGGCAGCTCCCGGACAGGGTTCATCGACTTTTTTCCTGAACGGTACGGTTCTCGCCCAGCCGGTGACACAGCTTTTGAAAATTCACGAAGCCACCGGGATTGCGCGCTCGGACGAAAGCATTGCGGAATCGGATGAAAAAAAGGCTAGAAACGATGTCATTCTTGCCGCACACCAGCTCTACTACGGTATTTTGATAGCCAATGCCCAAAAGGAGGCGGCCGGGGCCGGTCTGGCTGCCGCACAGGAAAATTTACGAGACGCCCAAAAGGCCTTGATCGCTAAAAACGTGCTCGAGGTGGTTGTAACCGAGGCCCGGACGGCCGTTTTAAAAAACAGGCAGTCGCTTCTTGCCGCAACCATTCAGAGCGCCGACCTCAATGCGGAACTCGACCAACTGCTCGACCTGCCGCTCGATACGCAACTGGAGCTTTCCGACCCCGGTCCCTCCCAGGGGCCGCTCGGCAGCCGTGATTACTATCTGCAAAGAGCGTTTTGCCAAAACCCCGAGATTTGTGCCGCCAAGGCAACCGTGGTGAAGGCCGATAGAGGTGTAAACGCCGCGCGGGACGAATACATTCCCGACGTAACGCTTTTCGCCGCCAACACATACCAGCATGGAGCGTCATTTCTTACGAACAACATAGGCTCTTTCGGGGTGATGGTGTCCTGGGACATCTGGGACTGGGGAAAGCGCAACGCCGTTATCGGGGAGCGTTGCGCGCAGATGTCCCAGGCCGAGGAGAACGTCCGCAGGGTGCATGACCAAATAGCGGTTGAAGTGGATAACGCATTCAGGAAGCTTGAGAATCAAAAGAGCCTGATGAATGTGGCGCGGGAGGCGCTCGCGCTGCAAAAGGAGCGGCTGCGCCTTGAGTCCAACCAGCTGAAGACAGCCACTATCAGCTACACCAAATACGAGGAGGCCGTCGCCGAATTCAAAAAGGCCGAGTCCGACGATCTCCAGGCACGCCTGGGCTACGATCTTGCGGTGGCCGAACTCAACAGAATCGCGGGAACATTCGGGCGTTGAAGGGAATCGTCCAACTCATCGGATTGCCGATTTCTCACAAATTTTGAAGAAAGAGGATATTTAACGAATGAATGTATGATATTTCCTAAATTCTTGTTCGCATCAATGGATATGAGTCGTCATTAATTATATTTTCTACGTTATATCGTATACTTATTAAATAACTCCCCTTTTGGCATCGGTGTTGCTCATAAGACGGGTAACTGCGGAATGTGACTGCGGAAAAAACCAAATTGCTGAAAAGGGAGAAAAGAAATGAAAAAGATTTTGAGTGGTGCCTTGATCGGATTGTCGATTATGGGGTTGGCCCTGGTTTCCGGTGTAGCTACCCCGGCGGTTGCCTCGAACGTTGCTCCGATGTGTTTTGCCGGTTCCTGCCCCGATATGAGCAAACCCGATGCCTTGCGTCCGAGCGGCCCGTATGCCTGCGGCATCTCTTCGCCGGCCAACCCGGGCTATACCGGCTCGCATGCGCTTGCCTGCCCTGTCGGAAAGGACCTTGCGGTCAAATAAGACCGAAGTGCAGCGGCGGTGCAAAAGGGATGGGGGAGATCCGGTATTCAACTCTCTCATCCCTTTTTTTTTTTTGCGCTGTTGATAGTGGGGCATTCTCATCCGTTGGAAGAATGAGGCATTTTGGGGCATGATGCCACAGTAGGCATGAGCCTGGTCCTAAACTGCCATTCAGCGCGATTCTGTGAGTTGCCCGACTAGATGGCCCTGTCCCGTTTTGCCTGTAATTCTGTAAACAGGAAAGCATATCCGTCCTTGGCTTCAGACAATTGTTCGTGTTAAATCAGGATGTTATGTGAAAGGCCCGTCTTTTGCTCCCGCCAATGAAACCTCGTGGGAGGAAATTCTCTTACCCGGAATCGCAGGAAAGAGGCATGACAGGTTGATTCAAGCGCTCCGGCAAAGAGCTGTTGGCGTTCGCCTGCAGGCGAACTTTTGGATATGGGCGGGGAACACGTCTTTGTCTCGGAGATTCGTTCGGGACTGCCGGGCGAAAACAGCGGCGTGGAACGTATGGCCGTCCGCGTGTTCGGAGTGTTTATGAGCGAAGTCGTAGTGGATGTCAGGAAGCGCGCTTGTGAAAGGTAAAGAGGCGGCGCCCGCCGAATCGGAGTGGCTTTGTTCCCGGTGCGGGCTTGGCCTTGAAATCGGAAAGGTCGATGTGGGGTATATGGGGAGTGTGTTTGCCGTAGATCTTTACAGGTGCCCGAAGTGCGGCCAGCCATTCGTGTCCGAGGATATGGCCGAAGGGAAGATGGCCGAGGTCGAAAAGCTGCTCGAAGGCAAGTGAGCCGGCGCAGGAAGGAGTCAGCGGTATGAAGGGATGGGTGGGTTCAATTCTAAAAATTGACTTGAGCAGTGGACAAATCGGCATCGAGCCGACCGAGCCTTATGTGGACAAGTACCTGGGGGGAAGAGGCATCGGCGTTCGCCTGGTGTATGACAATTACAAACCCGGGATCGACGCCTTCGACCCCGCCAATCCGCTGATCTTCAATACGGGTCCGCTAACGGGCACGGCGATGCCTTCCTCGGGCAGGTCCGACGTGACGGCCCTCTCGCCCATGAACAACTTGAGAGGCAAGTCCAATTTCGGCGGCTACTGGGGGCCTGAGGTCAAATATGCCGGGTTTGACCACATCGTGATCAAGGGAAAGGCTGAAAAACCCAGCTATCTCTGGATAAACGATGGAGAGGTCGAAATTCGCAGCGCCGAACACCTGTGGGGGAAGGATACCTTCGAAACCCAGCAACTGATCAAGCAGGAGCTTGGAGACCCCGAGATAAAGGTCATCTGCATCGGGCCGGCCGGGGAGAAGCTCGTGCGCTTTGCGTGTCTCATCACCGAGGTGGCCGGGGCGGCGGGAAGAACGGGCATTGGCGCGGTGATGGGATCCAAAAACCTCAAGGCCGTCGCCGTGCGCGGCTCCGGAACGGTCGGTGTGGCAAAGCCCGATGAAATGCTCGCGCTTTCCATCGAGATAAGCCGCGAGATCCGCGAACATCCTGCGACCAAGGAGCTTTCCACCTATGGCGTGTGCCGATCGGTCCCCTGGATGTACTCGTTGAGTTTTTTCCCGGTGGGATACTTTGAAGATGTGCACTGGGACGAGATCATCAACAATTACGGCGGACCCGCTTTTGTCGAAAAGCATCAGCTCAAAAATATCGGATGTTTCTCGTGTCCGGTCCGGTGCAAGAACTTCCTGGTGGTCCCGGAAATCGGAAAAGGCTTCACGGGGTGTGAGCCCTGGAGCGGTTTTACGGGCGCGGTCTGGAACCTCGATATGAATGTTTTCTGGGAGGCCACCCGCCTTGCCAACCGGCTCGGGCTGGATACAACCGAGGCGAGCGCTTCGATCGGGTTTCTCATGGAACTCTACCATGAGGGGATCATCACGGCCAAAGACACCGACGGCATCCCCATGGAGCGCGGGAGCAAGGAAGCGATCCTTTCAACGATCCGGAAAATAGGTCTGCGTGAAGGCTACGGCGATATGATGGCCGAGGGCCAGACGACGGCGGCGAAACATTTCGGCCCGGAAGCCGTCGATAAACTGGATGTGGTAAAAGGATTGGCGCCGCACCCCTACGAATTTCGCGCCTTCAAGGCTTCGGCGCTCATGCAGGCGGTGGGCCACAGAGGAGATCCCCTGCCTCTTCGCGGCAGTATTCTCGAAGTCGATTGGCACAACGCTCCGGAGTGGTTCCAGCAGGTCGGAAAATCGCAGTACGGCAGTGAAGAGGCTGCCATCCCCTCCTCCTACAACGGAAAGGCAATGTCTGCCATCGTCTCGGAGCACGATCAGCGGATTGTCGACAGCCTCGG
>JAKAJS010000169.1 GCA_021813685.1 Deltaproteobacteria bacterium
GGTGGGGCATGCCACCGAGCATGCGCCGCACCCTTTGCACAGAGCTTCCTGAATGTTTGAAACCATTACGCCCGCCTGTTTTTCAACAAGGTGGGGAGCGCCGTAAGGACATGCCTCGACGCATTTCCCGCAGCCACGGCAAAGCGTTTCGTCAACACTCGACACCACCCCTTCGACCTCGATGCTCTTGCGCGCGAGCACCGTTGCGGCACGGGCCGCAGCCGCCTGCGCCTGGGAGATGCTCTCGTCGATGGGCTTGGGGTAGTGGGCTAGACCGCACATGAAAGTCCCGTCGGCCGCAAAATCGACCGGGCGCAGTTTCATGTGAACTTCGAGAAAGAAGTTGTCCTGGTTTAGCGGAACCTTGAACATCTGCGCCAGTTCGCCGGCTCCCTCGGTCTGAATGGCCGTGGCCAGGGTGATGAAATCGGGCCGCAGCACAATCGGGCGACCGAGCACATGGTCGGTAACCCTCACTTGAAGCCCGCCCTCAGGCGTCTCGGTCACTACGGGTTTGTTTTCCACGTTGTAGCGGATAAATATCACGCCGCGCCTTCTGGCTTCGCTGTAGAGGTCCTCGCGTTCCCCGTAGGTGCGGATGTCGCGGTAGAGAATGTAGACATCGGTTTCCGGGTTGCGGGTTTTCAGCTCCACGGCCTTTTGTACCGAGAAGGTGCAGCAGATCCTGCTGCAATGCGGACGGCCCTCTTCGCGCGAGCCCACGCACTGGATGAACGCGGCGCTCTGCGCGTTTTTGACAGTATCGGTATCCCAGGCGTCTTCGAGTTCATGCCAGCGGAAAACGCGGCCGTTTTTGCCGTAGAGGTATTCGTCGGGAACGATCGGTTTTGCCCCGGTTGCAAGAATTGTCGCTCCGTGGGCGATTTCGCTCTCCCGGCCGTTCGAGGCGACCGTTGTCCGGAAGTTGCCTATATAGCCCGCTGTCGCCTGGATCGTGGAATTGAGGAAAACCTTGACCTTCGGGTTCTCCTGCACCTTGCTCGC
Source organism: Deltaproteobacteria bacterium (assembly GCA_021813685.1). Taxonomy (GTDB): domain Bacteria; phylum Desulfobacterota; class Syntrophobacteria; order Syntrophobacterales; family Syntrophobacteraceae; genus SbD1. The sequence continues at coordinate 1,006 of JAKAJS010000169.1, forward strand.
AAGATCTGCAACAAATTCGGGAACATCCTTGCCTTTCCAGGTCTTTTTCAGATGGAGGGCCTGGCCGCCGAGCCTGTCCGCGGCTTCGACGATGCATGCCTCAAAACCCTGCTCGGCAAGGGTGAGGGCGCTCACCATCCCCGCCACCCCGCCTCCCACCACGAGAGCCGCCGGCGTAACAGGGACCGAGGGCATGGGAAGCGGCTCGATCAGCTGCGCGCGGGAGACCGCCATGCGGACGAGGTCCTTGGCCTTGAGCGTTGCCTCATCGGGTTCTCCGGCGTGCACCCAGGAACACTGGTCGCGGATATTGGCCTGTTCGAACAGGTATTTATTGAGGCCCGAGTTTCTGAGCGTCTCCTGGAAGAGCGGTTCGTGCGTGCGCGGCGAGCAGGAGGCTACGACCACGCGGTTGAGGTTTTGCTCCTCGATGACCTGGACCAGCCTGTCCTGGGCGTCCTGCGAGCAGGAAAAAAGGTTTTCCTGGACGTAGACCACGTTTGGAAGGGTCTTTGCGTAGGCCGCCACCTCCGGGACTTTTACCACGCTGCCGATGTTGATTCCGCAGTTGCAGACGAATACGCCGATCCGCAAAGGTTCGGAGCTGGTATCGCGTTCCTGCGGGAAAGTCTTCTCCCGAACCATCGTGTTTCTGGCGTCGGCAAGATTGCTTGCGACAGCACCCGCAGCTGCCGAGGCCTCCATGACCGACTGGGGAATGTCTTTGGGACCCTGCAGGGTTCCGCACACATAAAACCCGGGCCTGGAGGTGGAAACGGGGGTAAAGCAGTCCGTTTCCACGAACCGGTTCCTGTTGAGGTCGATGCCGAGGCGCCCGGCCAACTCCACCGACTGCCGACCGACGTCGAGCCCCACCGAAAGCACCACGAGATTGAAAATCTCTTGCTTCATCACGCCTTTTTCGTCGACGTAGGAGATCCGCAGATCGCCGTTTTCGACCGGCTCGACCGTGTGCACACGGGAGCGAATGAAGCGGACTCCCTTATCCTGCGCGCGCAGGTAATACTTTTCGAAGTCTTTGCCGTAGGTGCGCATGTCCATGAAGAAGATCGCGGCATCGAGGCCGTCGTGGGCATGCTCTCTTGCGATCACTGCTTCCTTTACCGCATACATGCAGCAGACACCGGAACAGTAGGCGTTGTCGCACCGGTTCTGCTCCCGCGACCCCACGCACTGGAGCCAGGCGATTTTTTTGGGCTCCTCCATGTCGTAGGGGCGCATGAGATGGCCGCGATACGGCCCGGAGGCGGCCAGCACGCGCTCGAACTCAAGACTCGAGATGACATTGGGGTGGTTGCTGTAGTCGTAGGAATCGAACCGTGCGGGATCGAAGACATCGGTTCCCGTTGCAATCACCACCGCCCCGACTTCGAGTTCGCTAATCCGCGGCGTGTCCGAATAAAGGACGGCCCCGGCAAGACATGCTTTCTCGCACAGACCGCAGCCGACGCAAAGATCGCGGTCGATGGAAAATACCATCGGGACCGCCTGGGCGTAGGGGATATAGGCCGCAGCCCGTTCATCGAGGCCGCAGTTGTATTCGTTTGCGGCTCGTACCGGGCAGGCCCTGGCGCAGGCGCCGCAGCCCGTGCACTTCCCCCTGTCTATATAGCGGGGAGACTGGCTGAGCCTTGCGGTAAAATGCCCCGGCTCGCCTTCAACCGATTCGACCTTCGAGTGTGTAACGATGCTGATGTTCAGATGCCGGCCGACCTCGACCAGCTTGGGCGAGATGACTCACATCGCGCATTCGTTGGTCGGAAACGTCTTGTCCAATTGGGCCATGAGCCCGCCGATCGAAGGCGACTCATCGACCAGGTACACGTAGTAACCCGAATTGGCGAGGTCCAAAGAGGCTTGCATCCCGGAGATGCCCGCGCCGACCACCATTACAGCCCCAATATTGCCATTGCTGGCGGTATTTGCCATGTCCATTCCTGCCGTTTGTTGTCTCTATGCACCCGTGCGAACAAATTTGGGAGTTGCGCCTTCGTACCCGTGGAGTTCGGCGGCTCCGATCTTTTCCACGTCCACCAACCGTTTGGAAACCTCCCGGACCCCCAGACCCGTCCCGGCAGAAATCTCCCGCACCGACTTCGGCCCCGACCGCAGCACTTCGAGCACCAGAGCGTTTTCGTACTCGGCTTCGCACACCGACCGAAGCGTCCGTTCAAACTGCGCCGAGTCCACCTTCTCGTGGTAGACATTGCCCCGCTCGGTCACCTGCCGGTCAATGCCCGTAAGCCATCTCACCCGTTGGGATTTCAGTGCGCTTTCCACCGCCGAAAGCTCGAGGGAATACTTCGAGGCGTCAAAGGGGCCAAGCCCGGTCAGCTCTTCGCTGAGCTCCTTGATGTAGTTGGCGAAAAGCTGCCCTTCGGCCGCACTCACCCAGCGAAGCTGCACCCTGGCTCGATCGATTTTGGCCATATCGAGCAGGTTCTCGATTACCTTCATTCTTTTTTGCGTGTAAACATTACCTTCCAGGTAATGGCAGTCTCCGGGGTGTCAGCCGAAGACAAACACGCCGTCGAACCCGCTCTTGAGCCCCTCGGTGATATAGAGAGGCTCAACCCTCCCCGAACACATCGTCCGCAGCACCCGAATGGTCGGCGGGTACTGAAACCGGCTCACCCCGGCCAGATCCGCCCCCGCATACGAGCACCAGTTGCACAAAAAGGCCAGCGCCTTAGGCTCGAAAACGTCGGTCATATCGTACTCCCTGTTTCACGCAAAGCCGCGGAAAACTTGTTTCACGCGAAGCCGCGAAGGCGCGAAGATCAAAGCCGCGGGAGAGCCGATTCCCGGGGGGTGCGGGGGAAACATTCCCCCGCGCTTTTCGCTTTTCGCTTTCTCAGCGTCGCACAGCAACACTACCTTACACCGCCCGAACGAATCGCCGCGATGATCTGGCTATCGCGAAAGTGTTTCATGTCTATGGCCTTCTGCGGGCAGGAGGCTGCGCACACACCGCAGCCCTTGCAGGATGCGGAGATGGTTTCGGCCCGGTAGCCTTTTCCTTTTTCCTCGTGGAGCCTGATTGCGCCGAACGGGCAGTTCATCTCGCACATGCCGCATCCGATGCACAGTTCCTGGTCGACTATGGAGACGATGGGTTCGACTTCGACCCAGGGTTTGGCGAGAACGGCGGCAGCGCGTGCAGCCGCGGCTCCTGCCTGGGCGATCGACTCCTCCAGGGGTTTGGGGTAGTGGGCGAGGCCGGCGACGAAAACCCCGTCGGTTGCAAAATCGACCGGCCGGAGCTTCATGTGCGCTTCGAGGAAAAAGCCGTCCTGGTTTAGAGGCACTTTGAAGAAGCGCGCGAGTTCATCGAGACCTTCGGGCACAATCGCCGTGGCCAGGTTGAGGTAGTCGACAAAGAGTTCGACGGGAAATCCCAGAACGTGGTCCCGGACGGTTATTTTGAGTTTGGAGTCGTGTTGCGTCACTGTTGGCTTTTCGTCCGGGTTGTAGCGGATGAAGAGAACACCAAGACTTCTAGCTTCCGTATAGAGGTCTTCCCGCTGCCCGTAGGTGCGGATGTCGCGGTAGAGCACGTAGACGTTCAGGTCGGGCTTTTTTTGCTTGAGCTCGATCGCCTGCCGCATGGTTGCGGTGCAGCAGATTTTCGAGCAGTAGGGGCGGCCCGGTTCCCGTGAGCCCACGCACTGGATGAAGGCGACGCCTTCGGCCGAATTGAGAAGTGTAGGGTCGTCCCGGAAGCGTTTTTCGAGATCGTGCCAGCGGGTCACCCGGTCGCTTTGGCCGAAGAGGTATTCGTTTGGCGAAAGCGGTTCGGCCCCTGTGGCAAGAACTACGGCGCCGTGGGAGATTTCCCGGTCGCCGCCGTTTGTCCTGACCGTGCTCGTAAACTGGCCGACAAACCCTCCGGCCTCCACCAGCTTGGTTCCGGTCAGGACCTCGATGTTCGGATCGGCGAGCACCTTGTTTTTGAGATCATCGATGTAGGAGGCGATGTCTTCGCCCTTCCAGGTGCGGCCGACG
>JAKAJS010000233.1 GCA_021813685.1 Deltaproteobacteria bacterium
TGTCTTTCAAGGAAGCCGGGAAAGACTTACTCCGTTTTTGAACGACTTTCCGAGTGTGCTCCCGTTTCTCGCAGTAACGGCTCAGGCATTGATCTCCCCCCGATCTGTCCTGAAGCTCAGCCGGACATCGATTGAAAGGTATAGTGTCACGCGAAGGGCGATAGAGAAGCTTTCGGCAAGCTAGGTCGAGGAATCGCTATAGAGCCTCACACATCTCTTTTATGTCTTTCCTTTCGCCCCTTCCTCTTCCATCCTCCCCCGCCCCCCCTGTCGGCGGCTTTCCCCGCGGGCTTGGCGGCCCCTGGAATCCCGAGATGATGCGGCTGGACGATAAAGGAGCCCGGGGCGACGGGAGGAGCCGGCTTGGGCTTTGAGACCGGCGCAGCGAGTTTTTCAGCCAGATCCTGCCGGATCTTCGGAAACAGGAGAAACTTTGCCGGAACCGATTCGACAAGGTAGAGATGAGGGCCGGCGGCATAAACGGTAAGGCTGCTTCTTTGGATTTCCTCGCCCGGAATCTCGATGAGAATAGGAGACTGCTCGGTTCTTTTCGCAATCCGCAGAGCCAGTTCCCTGTCGTCGCAAAGCGGCACGAAACGGCGGCGGGTGGGGCTGAGGCCGTTTTCGCGGGCTGAGGCCAACTGTTTGGGTTTCAGGCCGAAGTAGAGCCTTCGGGGAAGCTCGGGGGCGGGTGAATACACCGGCGGGCCGGCTTCCGGGCGAAGGCGCAGCACATTTCCTTCCAGCAGGAAGGGAAGCTCCAGGCCCAAAAGAGTGAGCTCGCGGATAGTGGCTTCGCGCACGAACCGCAACGAAGTATCCTCCTGGAGCGCCCAATAGAAATCCTTCCAGGGCATCGTGCCGTCGGGATCCCAAAAAAGTCCGTGTTCTCCGGGGGAGTGCCTCCCTATGAAATCAAGCGTCTTGGCAAGTGTTCCCGGTTGATGTTTCAGCATACTCGCTCTGGAATTTAAGGGTGACTTGATTATAAGTCATCCTCTGCGGATAGTTCAACCGGCAAGAACAGACCTCCTTGATCCTCTATCCACTTCCTCGGAAAGTATCCTGATCGCTTGTTCGATAGAGTCGCTATCGGCTTTAGAGAAGTTTAGCCGCATGGTCTCACGGCCCTCTCCATCCCGGGCAAAAAAGTATCTGCCCGGCAGGAAGGCGACCGACCGAACGATCGATCTTTTGTATACCTCGTCCATGTCGATCCCTTTTGTGCCCTCCACCCAGACGAACATGCCGCCTTCGGGCCGGGACCATTTGAAGTCGGAAGGAAAGTGAAGGTCGAGAGCCTTCAGCATCGCATCCCGTTTCGGTTTGTACCGTTCGATGAGTCTGGGCACATGGGTATCGAGATGCCCTCCCGCGAGGTATTCGGCAGCCAGTGCCTGACTGAAGCTGCTGGTGTGCAGGTCGACTCCCTGTTTGACGATGACCAGCCACCTGGCGAGTATGCCCGGAGCTGCGGCAAAACCCAGGCGAAATCCGGGGGCAAAGACTTTGGAGAGCGAACCGACGTAGACCACGTGGTCCGGCGCCATGCTTTTCAAGGTCGGCAGGTGAGCGCCCTCGTACCTCAGGCGGCTGTATGGATCGTCTTCTACGAGAAGCACGTTGTGGAAACGGATGAGTTCTGCAATTTCTTTCCTGCGCTCTAAAGAAATGGTTCTGCCCGTGGGGTTTTGAAACGTCGGAACGAGATACACGAATTTAACATCGTTTTGCTCGAGCGCGCGTGCCAGCGAAGCCGCGACAGGCCCGTTCTCGTCCGAGTCTATGCATACATAGGAGGGTCCGTAGGCGTTGAAAGCCTGAAGAGCCCCGAGGTAGGTGGGGGTTTCCACCACAACCTTGTCGCCCCGGGAAATCAGCACCTTGCCCAGGGCATCCAAAACGCCCTGCGAACCGCTGAAAATGAGGAGTTCATCCCGATCGACATTCGTTCCGCTCTCTCGAAGACGATCGGACAAAACCTCCCGCAGAGGAGGAAAACCTTCGGTCGGTCCATATTGGAAGGCCGCTTCGGGATATTTGTCAACCACTCGCGACGACAATTCCCGGATGATTTCCAGAGGAAAGCCCGCAGGGTCCGGCACGCCTCCCGCCAACGAGACGATTCCCGGTTGCGATGCAACCTTCAGGGTTTCCCGTATGGCGCTGGCTTTCATGTTTTCCGTTCTCGCGGCAAGCAGTGCATCGTAGTTCATGATGATTCCCCCTGATATGAAAAATGGCATCCTTCCCGGTTCGCAGCACGGGATGCCTTGGGCAGTCGTCCGCTGTTGCATCACTGTACCGGAACTGCTAAAAGATAACAGATACAGGTTGGGCGAAATATCGGGATAACAGATGTGTGGGGATGTCGATGTTTGAAGCTCCTTATTCGCAGAAAATTTCCGGGTGCCAGTATCGGAAGCTTGCCGATGAAATCGAACGGGAGATTGTAGAAGGCGGCTACCGGGCGGGGGATAAGCTGCCTTCCCTGCGGGAGGCTCACTCGCGAACGGGTCTAAGCATCACCACCATTCTTCGCGCCTACGCGGAACTGGAAGACCGCGGGGTGGTCGAGCCGAAAGAAAAATCGGGCTTTTTCGTCAAGCCGCAGATCTGCAATATTTTGCCGTTGCCCGGTTTCGAACGGCACGAGTCCAAACCCAGACCCGTCGAAGTCAACGCACTGGTGGATGCCATCACGGAAATCCCGGAGGACCCCTCCATGCTTTCCCTGGGCTCGGCGGTTCCCGCACCCGAACTTCTTCCCCTCCGCCAACTTGCCGGGGCTGCGAAGGCTGCGTCCGGAATCTACAGGCAGCATGGCGGCATCGGCTACGGTCCTCCCGACGGCATGCCGGCTCTCAGGCGCCAGATCGCCAGGCGATCCCTGGAATTCGAAGCCATGGCGCACCCGGAGGAAATACTCATCACGAGCGGCTGCATGGACGCTATCCAGCTCTGCCTGCGGGCGGTCGCCGCTCCGGGGGATACCGTCGTCGTCGAATCCCCTACGTTTACCTGCTATCTGCAATTGATCGAAGACCTCAAGATGCTCGCCCTCGAGGTCCCTGCCGACCCGAAATCGGGAGTCGATTTTCCCTCGCTTCACAAAGCACTGACAGACCACGACGTGAAGGCCTGCATCCTCAACCCCAACTTCCAGAATCCGCTCGGGTTCGAGATGAGCGAGGCTTCCAAACAGCGGGTCGTCGAACTGATGGCGCAAAGAGACATTCCCATCATCGAAGATGACATTTACGGCGAACTCTATTTCGGGGCTTCCCGGCCTCGCCCCTTGAAATCCTTCGACCGCAGGGGAATGGTTCTCTACTGTTCCTCGTTTTCCAAGTCTCTTGCGCCCGATCTTCGCATCGGGTGGACGATGCCCGGGAGATTCATCGAACGTGTCAGGCGGTTGCGGTTCAATTCGAGCATCGCTCCTCCCAAATTGAACCAGGTAATCGTAGCAGACTACCTGGAGGGAAATTCCTATGACCGGCACCTGAGAAAGCTCCGGGGCGCGTTGAAGCATCAGACGTTGAATACCGCACTGGCTATCGCGCGCCATTTTCCTGCAACTGCCAGGATCTCAGCTCCCGGGGGCGGCCTCATTCTCTGGGTCGAACTCGAGGTCGACGGGATGAAAGTCTTCTACGAAGCCCGGCGGAAGAAAATCTTCGTTTTGCCGGGGCTGATTTCCTCGATTACCGATCGCTACAGAAACTGCATCCGCATCAGTTGCGGCAATCCGTGGAGCGAGAGGGTGGAGCAGGGGATTCAAACCCTGGGAGGGATAGTTACCGCGATGATCGATTGATCTGTAATGCCCTGCCAAACGACGCCCGGTGGATCTCTGCAGCAAGATGAACCGGGCTCTTGCCGTGTATCGGATCCCAACCGGACGGATCGGCGGTGCAGAAAAACTGCACTTCCAGCCCCAATCGGATAGCGGCATCTTCGACCGGAGCCCCTGTCAGGCGGGTTGCGGCCTCCCAACTCGCCCCGCACGGTGCACCCCGCAGAACCGTGATCTTGCGGATCCTTTCGCCTTCGATTTCGATAGCAAACTCCGGAACTCCAAAATGCTCTCCGTAGCTTCCCAGGCGGAAGTCTCGAAGCAGCGCGCAGCAGGTCGGCGGGGTGAAAGCGCCCTGCGCGTGGATTTTCTTTCCGGAGGCAACCAGGGGAATCCCACCTTTTTTGCACAGGACGGCCAGATCATGCGAGAGGTCGGGATGTTTCAGATAATCCAAAACCAGATCGGCCTGAAATTGGGAGGGCAGATACTCGCTCGAATCATCGAGAACGGGGGGCAGAGCACTCTCGATGGAAATGATTTCCAGTTCAAAAAGGTTTTGGCCATGTTTTTGAATGCCCCTGACCTTATTCTCCGCCTTTGCGTTCTGCTGAAAGACCAGCAATTTCTGAACTCCGTTCGCGTGGCGAAGGGCCGGGTCCGATGAATCGCTACAAATACTGAGGCCGTTGCTCATAGTGTGCATGCAAACTTTTTCCCGCGTTGCCAAGATTTCGGATTCCCAACGAGCTTCCCCCTCATACTAGATCAAATAAATCTTCGCAACAACATGCGTCCGCCTTCTCGGGAATAGAGAGACCACGAGATCAAGTCCAGATTATGTAAACTTGCGCCCTTCGGGTTAGTTTACATAATATATATTATCGGACGTAGCGGAGGCCCTGTTGTCACGCCTGGACGCCCCCCTTCGCGTCCCTCTATCCCAATAACCCCGAGAACCGACCCCTTGCATGCAGGCTGAGGTTTCTGCCAATTGGTTTCCCGCTTCTTTTATCTTCTTCTTTCCGCCGGCCAAGACTTATGGATGAAGATCTCTCTGCCACTGTCGATGGTTGGAATTGACCTTCCCCGCGATTCCTGCGCGAACTCAACCGTCCAAATCAACAAAATCCACCTGGTTTGCTTTTTCTATTCATGGAGCCTCCCTCTCAGCGACTCAGGGGTAGATTTTGATCTGCATCCATTTTCCGGAGGAACCGTTTTTTCTCTTGACCTCTTCCTCATTTTCTACTAACTTTAGCGAATTCGAACGCGGGAATAACTCAGTGGTAGAGTGCAACCTTGCCAAGGTTGAAGTCGCGGGTTCAAATCCCGTTTCCCGCTCTGAAGAGATTTAAGGGCGGTCCTCGAGACCGCCCTTTTTTTGTCGGCCACTTCTGTGTATATTTCTGTTGTTATGATGTACATGGACCCTACTCAGCACATTGAGTCCCTCAACACTGTGACCTGGGCCCCCCAGATTGAGACGCTCTTTTCCTGCTTTGGCTCGAGGGATTCGGTTCTCATCATGATGGACCCGGACCCGGACGCCATCGGTGCGGCCCTCGCCTTCAAAAGACTTCTCTGGCACAAGGTGGCTGCGGTGTCGATCGGAATCATCCGGCCGATCCGAAGATTGAACAATCTTGCCATGGTTCGCCTGCTGCGCCTCCCCCTGGTTCTTTTGGAAAACGAACGGACCATCGAGGCCGATAAGTTCGTCCTGGTGGACGGGCAGCCTTCGCATAACGATTTTTTCAGCCGGTTTCATTTTACGGCCGTGATCGACCATCATCCGCAAAACGCAACCATCGAGGCCGCCTACGTGGATGTTCGTCCCAATTATGGGGCCACCTCCACCATACTGACCCAGTACTTGCGGGCAGCGCAAATCGTTCCTTCCCAAACGCTTGCCACTGCCCTGCTCTATGGAATCAAAACCGATACGCGCAATTTCGAACGCCACACTCTGGTCGAAGACGTCGATGCCTTTCGGTACCTGTTTGAATTTGCGGACCACAATATTTTGGAAAAAATTGAGATATCCGACCTCTCCCTGGCCGATACGAAGTTTTTTCATAAAGCCTTCATCAGAAAGCACGTCGTAAAGGACCGGATTTTCACCTACCTCGACGATGTCCCCTCCTCGGACATTCTCGTAGAGGTAGCCGAATTTCTGCTCAAAATTCACGACATCAATTGGAGCATTGTGTCGGGGATTTATCAGGGGAACCTTATTGTCTGTGTGCGAAACGCGGGGCATCGTAAGGACGCGGGCAGGCTCGTGCGGCGGGCTTTCGGAGCGATCGGCTGCGCCGGAGGCCACGAGTCGATGGCCCGGGCGGAGATTCCCCTTGAAAGGCTCCATGCCATTATCGGTGATTTATCGTCGACTTCGATTGAGATGTTTGTGCGTCGGCGGCTTTCTCCCTTCAAAAAATATTAGCGGAAACCATGCAAATATCCGATTTGACAGAAAGTAGTTCTTCTGGTGCAGTCCAATCCGGACCCGCTGCCGTAAAGACCGTGGAAATCTATAGCGACGGCGCCTGCAGAGGGAATCCCGGACCCGGAGGATGGGCGGCGATCCTGCGCTTTAAGGGAACCGAGAAGGTCGTTTCCGGCTTCGAGAGGCACACTACCAACAACAAGATGGAAATGACGGCGGTGATCGAGGCGCTGCGGATATTGAAGGAACCATGCAGTGTCAAGGCACACGTGGACTCGCAGTATCTCAAAAACGGGATTACCGGCTGGATCAGGGGCTGGAAGCGAAATGGATGGAAGACCAAAGACGGCCAACCGGTAAAAAACCGGGAGCTCTGGGAGGCCCTCGACGAGCTGGTGCGCAAGCACCGCATCGAGTGGGTATGGGTGCCGGGCCATTCGGGTCATCCGGAAAACGAACGCTGCGACGAACTTGCACGGTCGGAAATCGACAGAAATGTCGGGCGGCAAAGCCGCAGCCGGTGAGAATAATTGCTAGTTGCCAGTTGCTAGTTGCTAGTTTTTAGTTGCTGTTGGTTGCAGCCGGTCGACTTTGGCGCTCGGAGCTAAAAAGTTGCAAAGTGGTCAAAACCTCTATGATTTTCTGAAAAGCGGCTTTCCGAAAGGCCCTGATGCCCCCTGCATGACGCTTCCGGATGGGGCGGTCATCGCCTACGGGATGCTGGAGGAAGAATCGGCAAGAGTTGCGAATCTTCTAAGAGCCCTTGGGACCAGGCCCGGCGACCGGGTCGCGGTGCAGGTGAGAAAATCTCCCCGGGCGCTTTTTCTCTACCTTGGCTCGCTTCGGGTCGGGGCGGTCTACCTGCCCATGAACGATGCCTATCGCGCCCGGGAGGTCGAGTATTTCCTAAAAGACGCCCGTCCGCACCTTTTCGTGTGCCGCCCCGAGGCGCGGACGATGGCCGATGGGGCGGCTCTAAAAGCCGGCGTCCCGCATGTGCTGGAGCTCGATGATGAGGGCGAGGGAAGTCTCGCCGGGGAGGCCTCCGCACAGCCCGCGGTTTTTGCGCAAAGCATCGGCGGCGGGGACGATCTCGCGGCAATTCTTTATACCTCCGGCACGACGGGCCGCTCCAAGGGCGCGATGCTCTCTCACCGCAATCTGGCCGTAAACGCCGAAACCCTTGTGAGGCAGTGGCGTTTTCGCTCCGACGATGTGCTTTTGCACACCCTTCCTATTTTTCACGTCCATGGCCTGTTTGTAGCGACGCACTGCGCCCTTTTGAGCGGGGCGCGCATGATTTTCGAGCCGAAATTCGACGCCCGTCGCGCCCTCCGGCTCTTGCCCGACTCTACTGTGTTCATGGGCGTTCCCACCTATTACGCGCGGCTCCTGGCCGAGCCCGAATTCACGCGGGAGTTGTGCTCGAAGATGCGCCTTTTTATCTCCGGCTCCGCCCCCCTTTCTGTCGAGACCTTCGAGCGTTTTCGGGCGCTCACCGGCCACACCGTTCTCGAACGCTACGGCATGACCGAAGGCGGCATGTTCTGCTCCAACCCCTACGAGGGCGAAAGGCGCGGAGGTACGGTCGGTTTCCCCCTGGAGGGGATATCCGTGCGCGTTGCGGGAGAAAATGACGAGCCTCTTTGCGCGGAGCAGGTCGGCGCCATTCAGGTAAAGGGCGACAATATTTTTCGCGGCTACTGGCGCATGCCTGAAAAGACGAGGGAGGAATTCACCTCGGACGGCTTTTTCAAAACGGGCGATATGGGCAAATGGGACGCGCAAGGATATCTCACCATCGTCGGCCGTTCCAAGGATATCGTGATCACCGGAGGGTTGAACGTCTACCCCGCGGAAGTCGAGCAAATCATCGATCGCATTCCCGGTGTCGCGGAGTCCGCGGTAATCGGCGTCCCGCACCCGGATTTCGGAGAAGCGGTAACCGCAGTGATCGTACGGAGGGAAAACGAACAGGGAGTCGAGCTTACCGAGGACGCGGTGATCGGCGCTCTAAAGGGGGCGCTTGCCAACTTCAAGGTCCCCAAAAGGGTCCATTTCGCAACCGAACTGCCTCGCAACACGATGGGCAAGGTGCAGAAAAATGTTCTTCGAAAGAGATACGGAGAAGACGACTCTTCCGATCCGATCGAGACGCCCTGACGGTTGGGGCCGGGCTGTACGCTGTAGGATAAGTAGCGCGTAGCGCAACCCATCGATTTCCCGCGTCAGGTGAGCTTCTGAATTCGCTGCGCGTGAGTCCGTTGCAAGGCACTGTATTCCTCGAAAAACCGATTCAAAAGCTCTAAATCCTCAATGCTGTATTTTTCTAAAAATTCCAGTCCATCGAGCCGAATCGGCTCCCAAATCTCCCGTGCAGCGTCCCGTGCTTTCAGGGTTGCCTCAACCTTAATAGATCGCCGGTCTCGGACGTCGTGAATCCGCCAGGTAAAGCCGGCTTTCTCCAGCCTGTCGAGCGCCGTGGTCATGGCCGCGCGCGTCAGTCCCACAGTTTCAGCCAGTTTGCTCGCTGAAATCGGTCCCCGGTCCAGAATGATTCCGAGACATCGAAGGTCTGTTTGATTGATCCGCAGTCGTTTTGCCGCAGCTTCATCCACGGCATGTGTCTCGGTTTGAGCCGCTGGTATCAGCGCACTCAAGACGGCGATGAGAGCCTGGCGTTTGCTTGATTGGTTTATCATTTGATAATCTAACTATCTTATGTATAATATTGTTTGGCAATGGTATTATATGTCGGAGACACTATTTTGCACAAGGAGAAACAATGATTTTGGTTATCGGCGCCACGGGAACCATCGGAACCCAGCTCGTTTATCAGCTCATTGAAGGTAGTTACCCGGTCCGGACTTTCACTCGAAGCCCTGAAAAGGCAGCGAAGTTCGGCCACAAGGTGGGGGTGGCAATCGGCGATCTTGATGACATAGAAACGCTGGCGCGGGCCATGCGTGGTGTGAAGCGATGCTTCCTGATAACCGGGGGCACGAAGCAGGATCAAAATGCATTGGAGGCAGCAAAGAAAACCGGCGTGGAGCACGTAGTCAAGATCTCGACCCAGGAGGCCGGATGGACCCCGGTGCAGGGCCATGGGCATTGGCACAAAGAGCGCGAGGAGTTACTCCGTGCCTCCGGACTCACCTGGACATTTTTGAGACCCTGCATGTATATGAATTTCGCTTTGTCGTGGGTTGAGAGCATACGAGCCGAAAACGCGATTTACTCCGGGGGAGGTACCGGGAAGCTGGGGGCAGTTGATCCGCGGGATGTTGCGGCCGTTGCCAAAGCGGCACTAATCATGCCGGGACACGAAAACACCGCCTACGAACTCACCGGCCCGGAGCTTCTGAGCTTCGGAGATATGGCGGCAATACTCTCGAAGGTGACCGGGCGACAGATCCGACACATCGATATCTCCGACACCGAACAGGGGGAATTCTTCTCGAAGATGGGAGTACCCGAATACACGGTAGACGGGCTTGTGGAAACTTTCTCTCTCATACGAGAAGGATGGGCGCGGGAGAATTTTGGCGCATCATTTGCCTAGTCTCCACCCGGAAACGCCGATCATACCCTTAGCACGAGAGCCAATTCTCCAATTTCAAATCGGGGACCTTTTCGAACTCCTTCACATTAGTCGTAACGAGCGTGACACAGAGACTTTTCGCGTGCGCGGCAATCAGAAGGTCCATATTGCCAATGACGGCGCCGTTTTTCCTCAAGTGCGACCGAATCTCACCATAGTGTGCGGCGGCGGCACTGTCGAACGGGAAACTTTCGAAGGGCCCCAGGAACTCGTCGAGGGCTCGGTGATTGTGCTCCGGTCTGGCGCTGTTGGACATCCCGAATCTCAGCTCAGCTTCGGTAATCGCTGAAATCCCGACTAAATCAGGCGAAAGCTTCTTCAGGTTTTCGAAGACGCCGGGCGGATGCTTCTTCATCATGTAGATACAGATGTTCGTATCAAGCATGTAAATCATAGGAAGTCCTCGCGGCCCTGAGGCGGCGATTGTTCGCGCCCTCCCTCGAAGATATCCGGAGTAAATTTGTCGACGCTAGCCTCCACCATCTTCCACGGGTCCTCTTTCGGGATGATGACCACTCCATTGCCCATCTTCTTTATATAGACCTCGCTTCCGCTCAGCCGAAACTCCCTGGGAAGGCGAATCGCCTGGCTGTTGCCACTCCTGAACAGCTTGGCCGTTTGCATTTCTGTATTCCCCTTCACTGTATATATTTATCTGTATATACTATATTGTGCCCTGGAGGATTTCAACCGGAAATTCACCTTGGAGTCGGAAGCAGCAGACGCCGCTCGGGGACATGTTGTAAGCAAGGAAGCCTATCGATGATTCCGTGAGCGTCGCAAAACCCGAGCATTACCAGTAAAGAAAGCTTGGAAACCAGCCCGAGAAGGCAGAACGCTTTACCGAGAGGGTTCTCCCGCCAAAACCTTCAATGTTTCCGACTCGGCATTGGTTGGACAATGAACGTTTACCCGGCTCAGGAGTTTGGCGATTTTTTGTAGCGCTCGAGCATGGCGCTTGAAATCTCCGAACTGCTCGGCCAGTGGCCGCGCCGCTGCCCGGCATGGGTCGTGTAATCTTCCAAATGGTCGGGATCAGGCTGCACGACTTTGCCCTCCTTCAGAAACAGCAATCCCGCCTTTTCGGTCGGCATACGCGAAACGAAAGCCTCGGCTTCGTCCAGAACCGCGCGAAGGCGGCTGTGGAAGACTTTGGGATCAAGCAGCTCATTCGAGGATACGCCCCGTAAGTCTTCTTCTCTATACCGCGTTGCAGTGCGCCGGATTTCGGCAATCAAGCCCTCAGGCGTATACCCCGGAGCCTTTTCGACAGCAGCCCAAACGACCGCGCCCAACGGCAGGACATGATGGTGGATGGTGAGAAGATCGACGGCATCCGCCGCCTTCTGCCGCCCGCCATGACCTTGTTTGTGGCAAGATCGACGGGGTGGATCATATAGCCGAAAAGCTCGTCTTTCACAGTCGGGAAAAAACGAAAATCGCTATCAGCTACCCATTCGAGGTGGGTGAGTTCCCGGCCGCTGCGGATTTCGGCAGTATAAATCGCAGGTTCACGGCGCTGCCATACGACATCGAACCCCTCGGCTTGCAAAGCTGCAGCGTCTTCTTCGGCGGCATGGGCGACTCGCTCCTCGCGGTCGTGAAAGATATCGATATCTTCTGAAAAGCGCGGCCACTCACGATTGAGCGGGGTGCTTCCCGCGACATAACTTTCCGGGTCGCGGTGCGCGGCAAGAAGGCGCAGAATTTGCGATTGAAACCTAGTGAGCGGCATGGCAGACCTTTTCAATCCGTTCGGCCAAATGCCGCGCGGCCAGATTGCCCTCAACCCGCAAATAACGGGCAATCACCAGGGCATCTTGCGGACTCGGGTCTTCAAGCTCGCGAACGTTCCAGAGCGCCCTGCTGCCGAACTCCTTGAAGGCGTTGCGGTAAAGACTCACAAAATCATCGGGTTGGGCCGTTGGTTTGGCTTCCATAATTTCTATTTTTATACGAGTGGGGCTTTTTGTCCAGTGTTTCGGGTTCAGAAGGCCTAACAAACCGAGATCCTCGCAACATCGGTCCTTTTTCGAACACTAAAAATATTTGAGGTCAGGGCCAAACATTTCCCCTGCCACACCAATCGGTCCGTCCCCCCAACATATCATCCGCCGCTTCAACTCATCACATACCGGCACGCCCTGCCCTTCCCTATCCGTAACAGCCTGCCCGTTTCGACCAGTTCGCTCAATTCCCGGAGGGCCTGGCGTTCGGAGATTTCGGCCAGGCGCGAATAGTACTTGTTGGTGATAAATCCGTTGGTCTTTATGAATTCCATCGCCCGCATCTGGCGCACCTTCATGCCGGAATCGGGCACGCGGTCGGCGGCGCTCAGTTCGGGAATATACGTTTCGGCTTCTGCGAAGCTTTTTCTCTCCTCGCCCGGTGGAGGAGGTGTCGCGCCGGGGTCGCGCACTTCGTAAGGCAGGTCTTTGGCCTCGATTTCCTGGCCGTTTGAAAGAATAATGGCCCTTTCGATCGCGTTTTCGAGCTCGCGCACGTTTCCCGGCCAATGGTAGTCGAGAATGCGCTCCATGGCCTCAGAAGTAATGCCGATCGAGTCCCGCATGGCTTCCTCCGCATATTTGGCAAGGAAGTGATTTACCAGAAGGGGCAGATCGTCTTTTCTTTCGCGGAGCGAGGGCAGATGCACATGCACTACGTTTAGGCGATAGTAGAGATCGCTTCGAAACCTTCCGTGGGCGGCTTCGTCCTTGAGGTTGCGGTTGGAGGCCGCGACCACCCGGACGTCGACTTTTAGCGTGTGGCTGCCCCCTACCCTTTCGAACTCCATTTCCTGAAGGATTCGAAGGAGTTTCACCTGGAGCGGGGGAGACATCTCGCTGATTTCGTCGAGAAAAAGTGTGCCCTGGTGGGCGAGTTCGAACCGGCCCTTGCGCTGGCTGACCGCGCCGCTGAAAGCCCCCTTTTCATGGCCGAAGAGCTCGCTTTCGAGCAATGTTTCCGGAAGCGCCCCGCAGTTTACCGAGATGAAGGGCAGTTCCCGCCTCGGGCTGTTGTAGTGAATCGCCCTTGCTATCAGTTCCTTACCGGTTCCCGAGTCCCCGGTTATCAGCACGGTCGCCCGGGTGGGCGCCACCTTTTCGATCAGTTCGAAAATGCGCTGCATGCGCGCGCTTTTGCCCACGATATTGCCGAAATGATACTTACCTTGCAGTTCGCGGGCCATCAGGCGGTTTTGCCTGACAAGGTTGTGGTGATCGACGGCCTTGGCGATGGTGAGCTTTAACTCCTCGTTTTTAAACGGCTTGAGGATATAGTCGAAAGCGCCCTTTCGCATGGCTTCGACGGCCTTTTCCACACTGCCGAAAGCGGTCATCATGATCACGGGAATGTCGGGGAGGCGCAGTTTGACGTGCTCCATGAATTCCATGCCGTCCATTCCGGGCATTTTCATGTCCGTAATGACGACGTCGAGATCGTTATCCTCGATACACTCGAGGCCGCGCCGGCCGCCTTCGGCGGTGATGACCTGGTAGCCCTCCTCGGAGAGCAGCGCCTCGAGCACGAGCAGATAATTCTTTTCGTCATCGACGATCAGGACCGTGTTCATTCTATTGCGCAGCTTTCCTTTCCAATACGTATTCGGGTTGGGTGAGCGGGAGCCGTACGATGATGGCGGCGCCCTGCCCTTTTTCGCTCACCACTTCGATTTCCCCGCTGTGATTGTCGATAATGGTTCTAACGATGGCAAGTCCCAGGCCGGTTCCCTTTTCGCGGGTGGTGAAAAAGGGATTGAATATTTTTTTGCGCGCCTCCTCGGGGATGCCGCTTCCGGTATCGCGCACCTGGATTTCCACACGGGGGGCGCCGCTTCTGCCGTTGGAAAGCGAAGTCTCAACGGTTAAAAGCCCCCCTTCGGGCATCGCCTGAAGCGCGTTTGCGAAGATGTTTACAAAGGCGCGGTAGAGCATGTCCTGATCGGCCTCCAGGCTATAGTCCCCTGTTTGATAATGCTTCAGGACATCTATTCCCAGTCGCTGCAATTCGGCCTCCAGGACGAAGAGGTTTCTGTCGAGAATGTCTTCGACCCTGCAGGCTTCGAGATTGAGGGTCTGGGGCCGCGCGAAGTCGAGAAATTCGGTCAGGATGTCATTTAAGCGCGTCGATTCTTCCACGATGATCGAAGAAAATTTTTTGAGCCTGTCGCCCTCCACGCGATTGTCGAGAAGTTCCGCGGTGCTCCTGATGATTCCCAGCGGATTTCGAATTTCATGGGAGACTCCGGCGATCATTTCCCCGAGCGAGGCGAGTCGCTCCGACTGGTGGAGTCTTTCCTCGAGCTTTTGCTTCTCGAAGCTTCTCGCCGTGATGATTCGCTCCGCGCGCCGGGCGATAAAAAGGATCGTCAGGAACAATATCCCCACAAACAGAAGGAAACTGAGGGCGACGATCCACTGGAAGCGTCGTATGGTTTTATAGTCCTTGGTAATGTCCTGCGTGATTTTAAAAACCCCGAGCACCCTCCCCTTTTTCCAGCTGAGAGGTCTTTCCACCCACATAGGCATATAGGTTGTGAGCACCTGTTTGCCGCTTCTGGGTTTAAAACCGAAAAAACCGTTCTTGCCCGGAGAAAGCACGGAAACGGGCTGTTCCTTCATCGCGGAGGTGAAGGCATCCCCGAGATGGCCCTTGCTGCCGATTTTCCCCTTGCCCGTGCTGTAGACGAGCACCTCATTAGTGTCATAGATATCGACGTTTTGGACCGAAAGCCCGTGAATCGTATTTCTTACGACCTTATTGAGTCGTTCGTGCTGGCCCGGGTCTCTCAGGCGGATTTCTCCCTCAGTGATGAGCGTTGGCAGGGTAAAGAGATAAAATACCTGGTGATTCAGATTTTCCGCCACCAGCAGTGCATACTGCTCGCTTTTTTTGAGCAGGAGGTCCTTGGCCTTTTGCGATATAAACCCCGACAAAACGATGGCGCAGACAAGGATCACCACCAGGCTGGAGATGGCCAGATACTTGACCAGTTTGAAGGGTTTGACACTTTCCAGAAGCTGTTTTTCGGCCTGAATCGCTTTCATGTTTCGGAATCGTTTTCCTTCGTCGAAAGATCTTTCACCTTGGCGCGCCGTTGCTCCAACTGGTCTTTGAATCGGGTTTCCCACCCGGCTTTGGGCTCATAGAAACGTGTTCGGACCAGTTCTCGGGGAAGATAGACCTCAGGCACCCACCCGCCTTCGAAATCGTGAGCATATTTATACTGTTTTCCGTAACCCAGTGTTTTCATGAGTTCGGTCGGTGCGTTGCGCAGGTGCAGGGGGACGCGCAAGGTGCCGCTGTCTCGGGCTCGTTGCATGGCCTGCCCCATGGCCGTGTAGAGCGAGTTGCTCTTGGGCGCAAGGCAAAGATACACGACGGCCTGCGCCAGGGCAAGCTCCCCTTCGGGACTGCCCAGGAAATGATAGGCGTGGAAAGCGTTTACCGCCTGGGAAAGACCTGCGGGGTCGGCAAGCCCGATGTCTTCGGAGGCCATCCGTATGACGCGCCGGGCGATGAAAAGAGGATCCTCGCCCGCATCGAGCATGCGGGAAAGCCAATAGAGGGCGGCGTCGGGGTCACTTCCCCGCACACTTTTGTGGAGAGCCGAAATGAGGTTGAAGTGCTCCTCCCCGGCCTTGTCATAGTGTACGGCTTTTCGCAACAGGGCTTCCTTCGCCGTTTCAAGCTCCACGGTCCGAACCCCCGTGGAATCGGGCGAAGTAGTGAGCACGGCGATTTCCAGTGCGTTCAGGATGACTCGCGCATCCCCGCCAGAGCCCGCGATGAGGTACTCGATCGCACCCTCGGCAAAGCGCGCGGGAAACCTTCCCAGCCCCCGTTCCGTATCGCTTAGAGCCCGCTCGATTATTTTTTTGAGATCGGCTTCTTCGAGCGGTTCCAACACCGCCACGCGAGCGCGGGACAAAAGAGGCCGAATGATCTCGAAGGAAGGGTTCTCGGTTGTGGCTCCCAGAAGCAGGAGGGTGCCGTCTTCGACGTGAGGCAAAAGCGTGTCCTGCTGGGCCTTGTTCAGCCTGTGGATCTCATCCATGAGCAGCCACGTTCTCGCTTTCCGCCGGACCAAAACCTCCCTTGCCTCCTGGACGGCTTCCCTGATTTCCCGGGCACCGGCCATGACCGCTGAGAGAAAAATGATGTGGCTCCCGGTCTGGCTGGCAATGATTTTGGCAAGCGTCGTTTTGCCGCATCCGGGAGGCCCCCACAAAATGAGAGAGTGAGCCTGCCCATGCTGCAGCAATCTGTCCAGTATTTTCCCGGGGCCGAGCAGATGCGTCTGGCCGATAAATTCCCCGAGATCGCGCGGGCGCATCCGCTCGGCGAGCGGCGCCTGTTGGTCGAGTTCCCGGTCGGCGACCCTCCCCGGGCTTTCGAACATATTCAGCTGGTCGGCTGCTTTCCTTTTCTGCCGGTCCGATCTCATGTCGTTGGCCGCGCTCCGGAGAAGACAATGCCCCCCGGCCCCTCTCGAATTGGAATGGCGAAATTTGAGCCTTACCCAATTTTATAGAAAATCAGTGAAGATGTGGTAGAAAATATTCGGAAGTTCGCCCTTTCTGCAAATGGACCGCCAAATCGCTCTATATCCGCTTGTTTCCGGTCATGCGCACTTTCACCACGATTTTTCGCACATGCGATTTTCCCTCCACATCGCACCCGGGGCGGTGCGCTTCGTTCGGGTAGATCACTGCGAAACGGCCCGGTGCCATTATGAGAGAAGCCGGGTTCCCCGCCGTTTCCACCAGTGCCATGTCCTTTGCTTCGTCGTAGCGGCCAACCTCCTTCAGACCGGAGGATAATGACACTTCGAGCTTTTCCTCCCCTTCCAGGACAATCTGAACGTCGGCATGCTCGAGGTGAATTTCGAAACTCTTCAGCGATGCCGGCACGGTCCCGTAGGAAGAAACCAGCGCGAAGAGATCGCTTGCTTCGATCTCGTATCTACCGTCGGGGCGGGAGGGATCGAAGCGGGCGGCAAAAGAAAGTGCGCGAAACAGCGGAGTCTCGGGTTGAAAATAGTTTCCAAAATTTTCCAGTGTGTCGTAAATCATATCCGGGCTCTCCTTTTACTTATATTGGAAAGTGATCAGTGAACGGTGATCAGTGAACGGAAGTTTTTTCTGTTCAGTGTTCACTGGTCACTGTTCACTATTTTACAGGAGGCCGGAGCCGGGAAGGAGAAAAAATGGAATACGATTTTCTGATAGACACCTACGAGACCGAACGACTGAAAACGCTGAGCGTCTGGAGCACTTTCGAAGACGACGATCTTGCGGTTCGCCCCCAACCGCTCGATAAAAAAGACCGAAACGGACTCGAACACATGGTGCACCAGTGTCTGAGTGAAAACCGGTGGTTCTGCAACATGCTGGGCATCGATGTCGGAGCCCCTCCCCTGCCCGATCCGGAAACGCGCCTGGAGTTTCTCAAGCGCTATGCCGAGGACAGCGCCAGGAGGCTTGCGGCTCTTAGGCAAAAAGACAAGGCGTGGTGGGAAGTCGAGGTCCCGTTTTTCGATGTCGTGCGAACGAGAGCGTGGGTCATGGTCCGAAGGATAGCCCATACGGCCCACCATCGCGCCGAGCAGGGAATGCTGCTGAGACTTCTGGGCAGGGCCAACTACAGTGTCTACGGGCCTTCGGTTGATTCGGGATGCCTGGCCGAAAACGGGGCCGTCACCATCTATCCCTATCCGGACATAGAGGCTCTCCTGGCAGGCGAAGCGGCAGGAGGGCGCAAAGCGAAACTACCCGGCCCTGGAGAAAAACCCTGCACCGAGAGGCCGCAATGTTGATTGTCGAAAAGATCGTCCTTTACTCGTTAATGGGATAGCCGAATTCGCGCAGGGCTCGCGGGTCTTTTCTCCAGTTTTTCTGGACGCGCACGAAAAGGCCGAGATAGATGTGGCATCCGAGAAAGGTCTCTATTTCCATGCGGGCCTGTTTTCCGATTTCCTTGAGGGTGCGCCCCCCCTTCCCTATTATGATGCCCTTCTGGGAGTCGCGTTCGACGTTGATCGCGGCCTCGATCTCGATGAGTTCTTTTTCGGGCATTTCACTGAATTTTTCCACCACCACGGCGACCGAGTAGGGAATCTCCTGGCTTACGAGGTGAAAGATTTTCTCGCGGATCAGTTCGGCGACGAAAAAGCGCTCGGGCTGATCGGTAACGTAATCTTCGGGATAATACCGGGGGCCTGCGGGCAAAAGTTTTACGACTTCGGTCAGGATGTCTTCGGTTCCATCCGCCTTGAGGGCGGAAATGGGGATAATCGAGCGGAAATCGAACCGTTTTTGCCAGGTTTGCATCAGGGGAAGAAGCAGTCCCTTGTTTCCAAGAGTATCCACCTTGTTTATGAGAAGGATCACGGGGGTGGAGATACGCCGGAGGTTTTCCAGGATGAACTCGTTTTCGGACCGTTCGGCGTTGGGTTCGATCATGAAGAGCACCACGTCGGATTCGCTGAGCGTGGAAAGGGCGGTCTCTACGAGCCCGCGGTTGAATTCGTCCCTGGCCTTGCAGATTCCGGGGGTGTCTACAAAAATGATCTGGCAGTCGTCCCTGGAGAGTATGCCTGCGATCCGGTTCCGGGTCGTTTGGGGCTTTGGCGCCGTTATGGATATTTTTTGCCCGAGAATCTGATTGAGCAAGGTCGATTTTCCGGCGTTGGGTGCCCCGACTATCGCGATGTATCCTGATTTGAACTCTTTGTTTTCCATGTCATTTCCATCCCTGTCATGCCCGCCTCGCCAACGACCTTCGCGGTTATCCCCCACCTGGAATTCCAGTGCAGAAGGTTTGCCTTGCGGTTTCCAATAGCGTCGCTCACCTGGTTCGGCGCTACGTGTACAACCATTTCGCTTCCCGGAAATTCCGGTAGCGAACCCAGATGGGCGTCTATCTTTTCCTGCCACCAGCGGCATTTTACAAGAGAGCCGAAGGCGGGGTGATACGGTCCTGCCAGGATGACTCCGGGTTTTTCCAGTTCGGGGTCGGCCTGAAGGCCCATTCGTATAATGGCCACCCCGGACCGCATCGCCAGATCGTAGGCGGGCGCAAGCAGGCTCACCGCCTCATCGAGGCTTAAGGGGGCGTAGAGGCCCGCTCGGTACGATTCTGCAAGGGAGGTCCCTTCCAAAACGAGCACCGGGTAGATGCGAAGAAAGTCGGCTCCGATCTCTAGAGCGCTTCGCACCGAGCGCAGGAAAAGTTCCCGAGAGTCGCCGGGAAGGCCCGCCATGAGCTGGATACCGAGCTTCCATCCCCTGCCCTTCACCCTTCGGGCCGCCTCGTAGACCGATTCCGCCCCATACCCCCTGCCGCTTTCCTTCAGGACCGAGTCGGACAGACTCTGCACCCCCAGTTCCACTGTGCGCACCGGGTAGCTCGAAAGCATCTCCACGATATCGCCTTGGAGACAATCGGGCCGTGTGGAAAACCGGACCCCGGTAAAAATCCCCCGTTCGACCCAAGCGGAGGCAGCCGAAAGAATCTCTTCGACCAGGCCGCGCGGAAGCGCCGTAAAGGTCCCGCCGTAGAAGGCGATCTCGCCGGGGCGGCCCGATCTGCGTACCTGATTGGCATAGTCGGCCATGCGGGAGGCCGCAAACCCCGCAAGGGGGCCCTGGCCGCCGCCGGAGACCGTCACCCGCTGATTGCAGTAGACGCACTGGAACGGACAGCCTGCATGGGGAAGGAAAACCGGATAGATCATTTCGTCAGGGAATATCCGCTGGAAGCATTTCGGTTTCTTTGGCTATCCTGGCTATCGCTTTTCGGGCCGCTTCCTGCTGGGCTTCCTTCTTGCTCTTGCCATGGCCGTAGGCCAAAACCTGCTCGCCGATCTCGACGCGCATGAAGAAAGTCTTGTCGTGGTCGGGCCCTTTTTCCTCCTCCAGGTTGTAGACGGGGGTGAGTTTGAGCTTCGCCTGCGTGATCTCCTGGAGTTGGGTCTTGTAGTCCTTGTCGAGGGTTTTGAGAAGATAGTCTTCCTCTTGATTTTCCAGGTAATCGCTAAAAATCGTTCGAACCAGACGCAAGGCCGGCTCGAGGCCGCCGTCGAGATACACAGCGGCAAGAACCGCCTCCAGCCCGTTGGCCAGAAGCGAGGGTTTCTGGCGCCCCCCCGAGAGGTCCTCTCCCTTTCCCAGAAACAGAAAATCTCCCAGATTCAAACTCGAGGCGATTTGCGCCAGCTCCCTCTCGTTTACGATCGAGGAGCGAAGCCGTGACAACTCTCCCTCGTCGCAGTTGGGGAAAAGGTCGAGCAGAAGGTGGCTTATGGCAAGCCCAAGAACCGAATCCCCAAGGAATTCGAAGGTTTCGTTATCCTCGCATACCTCCTGGTTTTCGTAGGCGAAGGAGCGATGAACCAGAGCCCGCAAGAGCAGCTCTTCGTTTCGGAACCTGTGGCCGAGTCTATCCTGTAACGCTTCCAGGTCGATTTTTGGCAACATACCCCACTAAACGCTTCTGTTTTGAATTGAAGTTGCTTTCAACTTTGTCCATATCGTAATAGTATACATCTTTTATCCGATCGATCGGAGTTTATTCTTGGTTTCCATCTGATGGAAGTGTAAAAATGCTTGTGTGGCTTGGGTCTGCAAAACCTCGGCACCGACGATTTCTCCTCTTGGACCGTGACGGCGTAGTGAACGTGAACCGGCCCGACTATGTGAAAAGCCTGGCTGAGGTTTGCTTCTACCCCGAGGCGCTCGAAGCCCTGGGGCTTCTCGAGAGAAACGGGATCGGGGTGATACTCATCAGCAACCAGTCGGGGATCAATCGCGGGCTGATCGCGTGGGACGATTTCTGGGAAATGCACGAGGGGGTACTCGGTCGGGTCGAGGAGAGTGGCGGCGCCATTCAGGCCGCTTTTTACTGTCCCCATCGCCCGGATGAACGATGCGAGTGCCGGAAACCTGCGCCTGCCATGATTTTTGCCTCCTGCCGCTTTGCGGGCATCGACCCCGCGCAGACCTTTTTTGCGGGCGACAGCGCATCGGACATGGAGGCCGCGGGGAACGCTGGATGCCGGGGAGTTCGCATTCTCCGGACCCAAACCGATCTATCCATGCCTGAGGCGCCGGGTTATAAGACGTTGCTCGATGCGGTAGTCTCGATTTATGGAAACAGCTTTTAAGAACGGGCGTGCTTACTTTCATCGCACCCCGACTACATACCGGGAGGGATATCGTACATGTCAAAACTGGATACACATCAATTCGCCCCGCTTCTGAAGAGTAAGATGTCTCCGGAAAGCTACCGAAAACTGATCGCGCTGGAAAACGAGGAGCTTTTCGCCTTCGTGGGCGAATTCACCGAACACTGCGAGCCTGACTCCGTTTATATGTGCGACGACAGTGACGAAGACGCAGAATACATCAGGCAGCATTCGCTTCTTAAAGGCGAGGAAAAGCCTCTTACCAAAGCCGGCCAGACGATTCACTACGACGGCTATAATGACCAGGGGCGCGCCCCCGGGGCGACAAAGAATCTGGTATCGAAAGAACTCGTTCCTCTCATGGGGGCGCTTCTGGCCAAGGAGAGAAACGAGGGGCTGGCCGAAGTGCGCCAGGTCATGAAGGGAATCATGAAGGGCAAGCAGGCGATCGTAAAACTCAGCTGCGAAGGACCGACCCGAAGCCCCTTCTCCATTGCCTGTGCGCAGATCACCGACTCCTTCTACGTGGCCCATTCCGAAGACCTGCTCTATCGGCGCGGCTATGAGCATTTCCGCCTCATGGCGCCCGGCGAGAGGTTTTTCCGCTTCGTCCACAGCGCCGGCCGGCTCGACGAGCACGGCAACAGCGTGGATCTCGAAAACAGGCGGATCTACCAGGACATGGAAGACTACATAGTCATGTCCGCCAACAACCAGTATGCCGGAAACTCCGTAGGGCTCAAAAAACACGCGATGCGCCTGGCCATCAAGCTCGCCGGCACCGAAGGGTGGCTGTGCGAACACATGTTCGTCATGTCCGTCCAGAATGAAAAGAAAGGCCGCTCCACCTGCTTTTGCGGCGCCTTCCCCTCCGGCTGCGGAAAAACCGCGACGGCGATGCTGCCCGGCGAAAAGATCATCGGGGACGATATCGCTTATTTCCGTAACGTTAACGGGGAGTTTCGAGCGGTTAACGTCGAAAACGGCATCTTCGGGATCATCAAGGACGTCAATGCGGTCGATGATCCGCTGATCTTCAAGACGCTCCAGACCCCCGGGCTCGAGATCATTTTTTCAAACGTTTTGACCGGTCCGGACAACGAGCCCTACTGGCTGGGCATGGGTGTAGACCATCCGGCCAAAGGCTGGAGCTATTCGGGCGAGTGGTTCGAGGGAAAAACCGACGATAAGGGCGTTCCGATTCCCCACGCACACGGAAACGCGCGCTATACGCTACGGCTTGGATACCTGGAAAACATCGATCCGGCCTACAACGACAAAAACGGCGTTCCGGTACAGGGCATCATCTATGGCGGAAGGGACTCCGACACCTCGGTCCCCATTGAAGAATCATTGGACTGGAAGAGCGGAATTATCCTCAAGGCGTGTACGCTCGAGTCCGAGACAACGTCGGCCGTCATTGGAAAAGAAGGCGTGCTCGCCCCCCAGCCGATGGCGAACCTCGATTTCATCAGCTATCCCATAGGCGCCTACATCACGAACAATATCCGGTTCGGCGAAGGCATTGCGAACGCTCCGCGGATCTATGCGGTGAATTACTTCCTTCGAGATGCCAAGGGGAATTTCCTCACCAACAAGCTCGCCAAAAAAGTCTGGCTGCACTGGGCCGAGCTTCGCATTCACAACGAAGTCGACGCCTACCGCACCCCTCTCGGGTTCATCCCCCGATATGAAGACCTCAAGGCTCTTTTCGCCGAGATCTTCCAGGAGGAGTTTTCCGAGGAACTCTACCGGGAACTCTTTAAATTCCGCATCGACCCGTGGATAGCCAAAATTTCCCGCGCCGTGCGCTTTTACCATCACTCCGCACCCGATTGTCCGGAAGAATATTTCGAGATCTGGAAATCGACCGCGCATAAGCTCACGGCCCTCAAGGAGCGCTACGGCCATTTCATCGAGCCGGGCACCTACAGCGAGAAATAGGCGCAAAACAGGCCGAACCTGTAAAGGAGAGCAGATGTTTTTTCCACCGTTTTTGATTTTCTTTGCCTTTGTTTTCGCCTTCCTGCTCTTCGTAGCCTTCGGGTTGATACAGTTCGGCCTGTTTTCCTGGGCCTTCGCCCGGATCGGCATACCTCCCCAGTACCTTTTCTCCATTCTGTTCCTGTGCATCGTCGGGAGCATGATCAATATCCCGATTCGAAAAATTTCGCTTGAAAACGACCAGGATGACTGGGACACGGTTTCTTTTTTCGGCATGCGCTTTCAGCCTCCGCACCTCGAGAAGCCAAACGAGATGGTGCTTGCCGTAAACCTCGGGGGGGCGTTGATCCCGAGCGCCTTATCGCTCTACCTCTGGCTGAACTCGCCCCACCCCATTCGCATGCTCCTGGCCCTTGCCGGAGTCGTCTATGTGGTCTATAAAAGCGCACGACCGGTTCCCGGAATCGGGATTGCGGTCCCGTGGCTCATTCCCCCGATCGCCGCAGCAGTCGCCGCGATGATCTTCGACTACGGTTCGGCGGCCCCCACGGCCTACTTCGCCGGAACCCTCGGAACTCTCATCGGAGCGGATATCCTCCACATGGACAAGCTCAAGTATCTGCGCGCGCCAGTCGCGTCGATCGGCGGTGCCGGGACCTTCGACGGCATCTTCCTTGCCGGAATCATCGCCGTTTTGCTTTCGCCCGTTCTGCATTAGGGGCAGTGAACAGTGAGCAGTGATGAGTGAACAGAGAGACTCATCCGGGCTGTCACTAATCACTGTTCACTCATCACTGATCACTGTTCACTGGAGTTTTTATGGCTTCCCAAGTCTATTTCACAAATTTGCGCACAGGGTATCGCAACAGCCTTCCAGCCAAGATCGAGCGATTGGCGCTTGCCTCGGGGCTCGAAGACATAGTGAGAAAAGGCGGACTTACCGCAGTAAAGCTCCACTTCGGAGAACGTGGCGGCACGGCCTTTATCCGTCCCGTCCTGGTCCGGCCGATTGTGGACGCGCTGCTCAAGGCGGGAGCCAGACCTTTTGTCACCGATAGCGGCACCCTCTATGTGGGTTCGCGCGGAAATGCCGTGGACCATTTGAACACGGCCCTTCTAAACGGATTTGCCTATCCGGTAGTAGGTGCACCTCTCATTATTGCAGACGGCATCGACGGCACGGATGAGATCTCCGTATCGGTAAATTTGAAGCACTTCCCCGAGGTGATGATCGCCTCCGCCATAGCGCGGGCAGATTCCATCGTCTCGCTCGCCCACTTCAAGCTTCATGATGCCGCAGGCTTTGGGGGTGCCATAAAAAATCTCGGGATGGGAGCAGCTTCCCGAAAAGGCAAAATGGCCCAGCACTCCGGGGTCGCCCCGAAAATCGTCGCCAAAAAATGCATCGGCTGCGGTCTCTGTTTCGAGCAATGCGCCCACGGTGCGATCAGCATCGTCGATAGACCGGAGGGCGCTGCCTCGACCTCCAAGGTGGTGCAGATCGACCGGGAACTTTGCGCGGGTTGTGCGCAGTGCATCCACGCCTGCCCCCAGGGCGCCCTTACCATCAACTGGAGCAGGGATTTTCCAAAGTTTATGGAAAAAATCGCCGAGTATGCCGCCGGGGCGATCAGGGGAAAGGAAAGCCGCTCGCTTTTTCTCAATTTTCTCACGCAGGTATCCCCCGCGTGCGACTGCTACCCCTTTTCCGATGCTCCGATCATAGGAGATATCGGCATCCTCGCCTCCCGGGACCCCGTGGCAGTCGACCAGGCCAGTGTTGATCTTCTCAACCAGAGCCCTCACCTGCCCTCTTCGTGTCTCAAAGGCGAGGACCATTATCCCGACAAGATCCGCGCCGTCTACCCCAACCTGGAATGGGAGCGCCAACTGATCCACGCCGAAGAGATCGGCATGGGCACCAGGGAGTACGAACTGGTGGAGATCGAGGGGGGTAAGCCCCACTTATAAGGGGTTGCCAAACGGGTTTCCGCAATATATAGTGACACTCTTTGGAAGCGCCAAGCTCACTGGTGGGGCTCCCGGACTTCAAATCCGGTGTGGGGGCGTGAAGGCGTTCCCAGGTGGGTTCGATTCCCATGCGCTTCCGCCATTCTTATTGACTTTACGCTCTCTTGCCGACTGAGTAAGCGACAGAACGTTCGTCACCTTTCCGTCACCCCAGCGGGCGCAGCTATCGATAAAAGTCTTTCCGGTGTCGGATACGGAAGATGGTGACCGTTGCGGCCTCAACCTCCACTTCATATACCACCCGATATTGCCCGACACTGATGCGATAGCTCGATCTCGCGCCCTTCAATCTTTTGCACCCCGGCGGGAACGGATTATCCGGTTCCCTCTCAAAATCTTCGAGGCGCAGCTTTTGCTCGGCCCGTCTTTCGGCGATTACGCCCAGGTCTTGAATGTCTTCGAGGAGAGATTCATACTCGTCCACAGGAAGGAACGCGAAGGCTTTTTCCCGGCTTTGTCCGACAGGTTAGGTGCTCCTCAACCATTCTAGAGTCTTGCGCAGAATCAGTTCATTGATCTCCATAGGTTGAACGGCGTAAGATTTCGGTACTTGAAAAGAGTGATCGCCACCCTCTATGGTCTGCAATTCACACGGGGCAGTGATTTTCGCCAAGACTTGTTTCAGGAGCTGCAAATCGCAAAGAGAGTCCCTCGTTCCGGCAAAAAAGAGCATCGGGACAGAGATCTTGTACAGGTGGCTATCTCGAAGCCTATCCTTCTTTCCCGGGGCGTGCAGCGGGTATCCCAAAAATAGGAGCTTTTCCACAGGAAGTTCCCGTTCCGCAACCATCTGCGAGGCTATCCTGCCACCCAGGGACTTTCCAGCCGCGAAG
>JAKAJS010000171.1 GCA_021813685.1 Deltaproteobacteria bacterium
CCGATCTCAAAACGCCCTTTCGCTCACTTCCCACACATTCCTTTTCACTGCTCTTTTCTTCCGGCCCGATGCTTTTTCCGTGGGCAAAATCCTTGTCGATCCGCCTCAATGTGCCGGTATGCCGCAAAAAAGAACAAAATCGGAAATCGGCCCGTCATACCGGCACAGGCAGCCGATTTCCGATTTTAAAATTCGCCGCAACTATTTGATCTCGACGGTAGCCCCGGCTTCGGTAAGCTGCTTGGCGATCGCCTCGGCCTCTGCCTTGGGGATGCCTTCCTTTACGGTGCCGGGCACCTTTTCCACCAGCTCCTTGGCTTCTTTGAGACCAAGATTGGTGATCGCGCGCACTTCCTTGATCACGTTGATCTTCTTGTCACCCACGCCGGTGATCACAACCGAGAATTCGGTCTGCTCCTCAACGGCTGCGGCTTCGCCACCGCCTGCGGGCATGGCGGCAACAGCCACCGGGGCCGCAGCACTCACCCCGAAGGTCTCTTCGAGCTCGTGGACGAATTCACTCAGTTCGAGAACGGTCATACCCTTGATGAATTCAACAACTTCCTGCTTTGTAACAGCCATCTAAAATCCTCCACAATAATGTCTTTAAGCAGCAGCCTGTTCTTCTCTCTGGCGCTGGATAGCGGCCAATACCCCGACAAAAGCTCTCGGGACCCCGCTCAAAACCGTGACCAATCCCGTAGGAACGGCGTTCAGCGTACCGAGCATCTTGGCGAGCAACTCCTCTTTGGGCGGCAGATCGGCCAGAGCCATTACCTGCTCTGCGCCAATCAGCCGGTCTCCCAGGGCTGCCCCCTTGAGCTTGAGCTTTTCGTTGCTCTTGCTGAATTTTTTGATAATTTTCGCCGGAACCGACGGATCTCCATAGCCGATGGCAACAGCACAGGTACCGGTCAGCATGGGCTCGAGCACCGAAGCCCCGGTCTGCCTGCACGCCAGGCGCGCCAAGGTGTTTTTCACCACCTGATAGTCGATCTTTTCGGCCGCAAGAGAATCCCGCAGGCCCGTCAGCTCGGCTACCGTCAGTCCCTTGTAATCGGTCAGGATGGCCGCACTCGCGCGACCCAGTTTCTCGCGAAGCTCCTCAATAACCTGTTCTTTTTTGGAGCGTTCCAAAGTGAAGCTTGCCTCCTTTCACTTCTGCCGGTGTGCTTTCGACCGATCCCGCCGAATCGAAAACGGGAGGATTTCCATCATGAGCCCGTTCGCCTGATTGGTTCTCAGGAATCTGTGCAGGCCCCCCCGGTACGCGAGGGGTGTTTAAACATCTTTGTACCTGCGGTCTCCGACAACTGAAAACACCAAACGGCAGTCAAGTTGTTCAAAACGTCGCTGCGGAACTAGGCCGCAACAATGGACTTTATCGCCAACGGATCGACCTGAATGCCGGGCCCCATCGTCGTCGAGATGGCGATGCCCTTCATATAGGTGCCCTTGGCAGCCGAAGGCTTGATGCGCATCAGCGTGTCCATGAAAGCCGAAATGTTTTCGAGAAGCTTTTCCTCGCCAAAGGAAACCTTTCCCATCGGCGCATGAACGATTCCGGTCTTCTCGACCCGGAAATCGACTTTGCCCGCCTTGATCTCCTTCACCACCTTGGCCACGTCGAAGGTGACCGTGCCGAGCTTGGCGTTGGGCATAAGGCCTCGCGGACCGAGAAGCTTTCCGATCTTTCCGACCGAACCCATCATATCGGGTGTGGCGATTGTTTTATCGAATTCGAGCCAGCCTTCCCGGATCTTATCGATCATCTCGTCTCCGCCGGCGTAGTCCGCACCCGCTTCCAGGGCCTCTTTTACCTTTTCGCCCTTGGCGAAGGCCAAAACCCTCACGGTTTTACCCAACCCGTTGGGCAAAACCACCGTGCCCCGCACCATCTGGTCGGCATGACGGGGATCCACGCCCAAGCGAACGGCAATGTCCAGCGTCTGGTCGAATTTGACGTACGACGTCTCGGCGGCCAGGCGGACAGCTTCCTGGAAGGTATAGCGTTTCGCCGGGTCTACCATGCCACGGGCGGCAATAAATTTTTTCCCATGCTTTGCCATTTTAACTCTCGAAACTCCCTTCCCAGTGCAGTGAGCAGTGACTCGTGAATAGTGAGCGGAAAAGGCTTTTGTCCAATCACTAATCACTAACCACCAGTCACAGGCGAATTTATTCTACTTCGATTCCCATACTGCGCGCGGTTCCGGAAATGGTGGCCACCGCCGCCTCGAGGTCTCGCGCATTCAAGTCGGGCATCTTGAGCTTTGCGATCTCCTCCACCTGCGCCCGGCTCACCTTAGCCACTTTGTTGCGGTTGGGCACACTCGACCCCTTGGCGATCTGGGCGGCCTTTTTGAGCAATATTGCAGCCGGCGGCGTCTTGGTGATAAACGAAAAGGATCGGTCCGAATAGACGGTGATGACCACCGGGATGATCATGCCGTCCTGACCCTGAGTTTTGGCGTTGAACTGCTTGCAAAACTCCATGATGTTCACGCCGTGCTGACCGAGAGCCGGGCCGATAGGCGGAGACGGGTTCGCAGCCCCTGCCGGAACCTGCAGCTTGATGTTGGTTACGACTTTTTTTGCCATTCTCGAAAAAACTCCCTTAAAAGCGGAAGCGGGAAGCGGGAAGCGGGAAGCGAAAAGCTCTCAGGCCCGCTCCACGCCTCCCGCTACCTGCTTCATGTTCGGTTTACCTGAACGAAATCGAGCTCCACGGGGGTAGAGCGACCGAATATGCTCACCAGGACCCTTACTTTGCCCTTTTCGGGAATCACCTCGTCGATCGTCCCATTGAAATTGGCAAAAGGACCGTCTACCACGCGCACCTCGTCACCCTTTTCAAACTTGAATTTCGGACGAGGCTTCTGCGCCCCTTCCTGCATCTGCAGCATGATGCCCTCGGCCTCGGCATCGGTGATCGGAATCGGCTTTTCCTGGTTTCCTATGAAGCCGGTCACCTTGGGAGTGTGGCGCACGAGGTGCCAGGTATCGTCGTTTAGCTCCATCTGCACGAGGATGTAGCCGGGATAGAATTTCCTCGAAGAGGCCTTCCGCTCGCCCTTTACCAGTTCGATGACCTTCTCGGTCGGAACCAGGACCTGGCCAAAGTACTCCGTCCTGCCCTCGGCTTTCACCCGCTCCTCGAGGGCCTGCTTGACCTTATTCTCAAACCCCGAGTAGGTGTGAACGATGTACCATTTTAGAGTTGCCACGCGTTTACCCCGCCCCAATTATAGGCAATTGCGGCCGAAGATCGGCCGTCCCTCTCCCCGTCAGTGCACCATGAGGTGCAGCAACTTGCTCAGCATAAGGTCCACCAGGCCCAGGAAAAGCCCCGAAAGCCCAACGATCACCAAGATCACCCCTGTTGATGCCAAGGTCTGCTTGCGGGAAGGCCAGACGACCTTTTTGAGTTCGACAACGACCTCGCGGAGGTAATCCCTGGCCACATCCAGGAACGGTTTGCCCGTTTCTCCGGGTTTTTTGGCCGCCTTTTTAGGCCCCTCGGTCTTCCTGGCCGCCTCCGACTTTTTAGTGCGGGCAGGCACAGCGGGGCCGGCCGCAAGCTTTGCGCTCTTTGGCCCGCGCGCCTTCCCCTCCGCAGTCTGTTCGTCTTTTGCTATGAGTTTCATATCAGCCTACTTGGTTTCTTTGTGCTCCGTATGAGCATTGCAGAACCGGCAATACTTCTTGAAAGAAAGCTTCTCGGGAGTGGTCCGCTTGTTTTTCGTCGTATTGTAGTTGCGCTGCTTGCATTGGGAGCAGGCCAAGGTAACAAGAGTTCGCATCTGGGGTTCCCCTTTATTTGATTATTTCCGTAAGGACACCCGCCCCGACGGTACGGCCGCCTTCGCGTATGGCAAAGCGCAGCTCCTTTTCCAGGGCCACCGGAGTGATGAGCTTTACCTCACAGCTGATGTTGTCGCCGGGCATGACCATCTCGACACCCTCGGGCAGGGTCAAAACGCCCGTAACATCGGTCGTGCGGAAGTAGAACTGCGGCCGGTAGCCGGGGAAAAACGGCGTATGGCGCCCGCCTTCTTCCTTTTTAAGGACGTAGACCTCGGCCTTGAAATCTGTGTGGGGCGTAATCGACCCGGGCTTGGCGCACACCTGGCCGCGCTCGACTTCCTCGCGCTTGGTGCCGCGAAGAAGAAGCCCCACGTTGTCGCCCGCCTGTCCGGAATCAAGCGTTTTACGAAACATCTCGACACCGGTGCAAACCGTCTTGAAAGTCGGGGTAAAGCCTACGATCTCCACATCGTCGCCGACCTTCACCATCCCGCGTTCGACACGGCCCGTTACCACCGTTCCGCGTCCGGAGATGGAGAAGACATCTTCGATGGGCATCAGGAAAGGCCTGTCGATATCGCGAACCGGCTCGGGGATGTAGGCGTCGATCGCATCCATGAGCTCGAAGACAGGCTTTGCGGCATCATCTGCCGGATCGTCCGCCTCCAACGCCCGAAGCGCCGAGCCCTTGATGATCGGAACGTCGTCGCCGGGAAACCCGTACTTGGTCAAAAGCTCGCGCAGTTCGAGTTCGACCAGTTCGATCAGCTCGGGATCATCGACCATGTCCACCTTGTTGAGGAACACGACGATATAGGGAACCCCGACCTGACGGGCCAGAAGAATGTGCTCCCGGGTCTGGGGCATGGGGCCGTCGTCGGCAGCAACCACCAGGATCGCCCCGTCCATCTGAGCTGCCCCCGTGATCATGTTCTTGATGTAGTCGGCGTGTCCCGGACAATCCACATGGGCGTAATGGCGCGTATCGGTCTCATACTCAACGTGGGCCGTCGCGATGGTGATGCCGCGCTCGCGCTCTTCGGGCGCCTTGTCGATCTGGTCAAACGGAACGAACTGGGCCTTGCCTTTTTTTGCAAGCTGCTTTGTAATCGCTGCGGTAAGGGTCGTTTTCCCATGGTCGATATGACCGATCGTCCCAACGTTTACGTGAGGCTTGTTCCGTTCGAATTTCTTTTTAGCCATC
>JAKAJS010000180.1 GCA_021813685.1 Deltaproteobacteria bacterium
AGTCGACGCCAACACCGAATTCAGCGTGGTAGACAACGGGCTGCCGTTTCTAAACAGCTCCTCGCAGGTCAGCCCCACACTTTTTGTTTTCCCGACCACACCCGACCCGATGCCCTCGGCGAATGTGTTTTTCACCCCCTGCAAATCCTGGTACCTGAGCTTCGGGGCTTACTACGCGAACCGGTCGGACAGGTTCGGAGAGCTTATCGACAATCCCGCAACCGCCCAGCTGACCGAGTTCGGCGCATTTCTGATCGGGGAGACCGGACTCAAATGGGAGCTTTCGCCCTTTTTCCCCTACGCCGGCAATGTGCGGACCGGGTTTTGGGATCATACCGGGATTTTCACCCGGTTCGACGGCTCGGAGCAGCAAGGCGCATACGGCGGCTACGCAATCTTGGATCAGACCCTGTGGCAGCCTTCGGGGGAACCCGCTGATGGTCGCGGAGTGCGTGCCTTCCTCGAGTACGGACGCACGCAAAAAACGATCGACCCCATCTACCAGCATATCGGCGGGGGAGGGACGTGGACGGGTCTTTTTGCCTGCCGCCCCGAGGACATCGCCGGCCTTTGCGCTCAGTATGCTTATCTCGACAGCGGGGCCGGGCTGCCTTTTTCCTATGAGCTGGCCCTGGAGGCATTTTATAGGTTTAAGATCATTTCCTGGGCCACTCTGCAGCCTGACCTGCAATACATCGTTCATCCGGGAGGAAAATACCCCGATGCGCTGGTGGCAACGATGAGCATGAAGGTCGATTTCTGAGTCTCAGGGGAAAACGGGAAGTGCTACCCGGAAGGTAACCCCCCTGTCCGGGTTGTCGCGTATTTCCAGTCGTCCGTTGTGGGCATCGACGATCTTTTTGACTATTGGCAGACCCAGCCCGGTCCCATTTTTTTTGGTGGTGAAAAACGGGGAGAAAATCTCCGCCCTTTTTTCGAAGGGAATTCCGCACCCGCAGTCGGTTACGTCGAAAATGACCTCTCTACCCTGCCGGTGCAGATTGATTCTGACCGTTGTTCCTGCCGGCGAGGCCTGAACTCCGTTCATGAGAAGATTTATGAGCGCCTGTTTCATGCGGGCCGTATCCAGTGCCACGCCGGAGCATTCCCTCAAGTTGGCTTCCAGGAGGATGCCGTTATCCTCTGCCGCCTTCTGCACGACTGAAAGCGTTTCTTTAACCAGCCGGCATGGATTCTCCAGGCTCTTTTCGACTTCGAGGGGCTTTGAAAATTCCAGCATGTCCTGAACCATCTTTTCCAGCCGGGCGGTTTCCTTGAGCACGATATCGAGCTTTTTGCGATCCTCGGAGTCGCTCTCCAGATGCCGGCACACCATTTGGGTGAGCCCTCCGATGGCGATGAGCGGCGTCTTTATATCGTGAGCCACGGTGGAAAGCGCTCTACCCATCGCGGCGAGGCTCTCCGAGTGGCGCAAAGCCCTTTCGGCCAACTCCCGCTGCTTATTGGCCATGGAATAGCGAATGGAACGTTCGAGGCTCTGCCGGCTCAGCTGGTCTTTGGACATGTAGTCGGCAGCACCCGTTCGCAACGCTTCCAGATCGATCTCGTCGCTTCCCTGCCCGGTAAGAAATATTATCGGAATGTCACACCCCCGGCCCACCGCTTCCCGGAGCAACTCCAGCCCATCGCGGGAACCCAGGCGATAATCGAGAAGACAGACGTCGTAGCCGCCTGCAGAAAGAAGAGTCATTCCCTGCTCGTAGCTCGGAGCCCATTCGAGATGATATTTTTTGGGGGAGCCATTCGAAGAGACCTCGGCCAACAAAGTCTTTACCAGGAAGTGATCGTCCTCGTCATCTTCGATGAGAAGGACTCGAACCCCGTTTTCCCCCATGAAGCGTCTCCTGCGGCTCCGTTTCGGCAGGTTGGCGACACTGCCGTTCCCGGTTTGATCGTCATCGACTCGGATCGAGCAAGATTTAGGTTTGACTTGGCGGTATCCACCTATTAAAAAATAGGAGCGAAAAGTCATTGGGCAATACCGATGGCAATAACATTTCGCATCTGCAGACCATGAATTTGCTTCGTCTGGTTTTTTCTGTATAATCGTCAATCCATGAAACATCGAGGTAGTGTGATTATGAAGGGCTGCGAGCCGAGTCGCGAAGAGCTCCTTTCAGAAAACAGGATGTTGCGGAAACGGTTGCTGGAAGCCGAGCAGACCCTGCGGGCGATTCGGGAGGGCGACGTCGATGCGCTCAGTGTCACCGACGAGGGAGAGCTACGCCGCTCCCATGACGAACTCGAGTCGCGTGTGCGGGAGCGCACCCGGGAGTTGCTCGTGACCAACCAGGCCAACAGGGAGAAGGCCGAAATTATCGACCTGGCCCACGACGCCGTCTTTGCCCTGGATATGGCCGGAAGGATAAGCTTCTGGAACAAGGGGGCGTGGCAGACCTACGGGTTTACTCGTGAAGAAGCTCTCGGGCAGGACAGTCAAGTGCTTTTGAACACCCAGGCCTCGGTATCTCCGGAGCAAATTCAACGAACCCTTCGCGAGCGGGGCGAGTGGAACGGCGAGTTGCACCAGACGAAAAAAGGCGGCGAAAGAATAGTCGTCGACAGCAGGTGGGCGCTCCGCACCGATGCGGAGGGAAATCCCGCGGGTTTACTCGAGGTAAACCGTGACATCACGGGCAAAAAGACGGCCGAGGAGAAATTCAGGAAGGCCGAGCGTGCTTTTCGAACGCTTAGCGAGTTCAACAATGCCATGGTTCGCGAGACCGACGAGATGGAACTTTTCCGGCAGGTCTGCCGGATCATGGTGGGAATCGGCGGCTACCGCATGGCCTGGGTGGGCTTTGCCGAACATGATGCGGGCAAAAGCATTCGTCCGATCGTTTCCGCCGGGTACGACGAGGGCTACCTGGAGCAGGCCAACATAACCTGGGCCGATACGGAAAGGGGCAGAGGACCGGCGGGAACCTCGATTCGAACCGGCAAACCCGCGGTCTCGCAAAACGCGTTCACCAACCCCCTGTTTGTTCCCTGGCGCGCCGAGGCGACCAGGAGAGGGTATGCCTCCTCCCTCTCCCTGCCTATCATCGTGGAGAGTAACGTCATCGGGGCGCTCACGGTTTATGCTGCGGAGCCGGATGCCTTTGACGAGGCCGAGGCCGGTCTTCTGGAAAAACTTGCCGACAATCTCTCCTACGGGGTGGGGGCGGTTCGACTGGCCCAAAAGCGCAGGCGGTCCGAAGAGGAACTCAGAAACTACGCGGCGCGGCTCGAGACCACCAATGCGGAATTGCAGGAATTCGCCTTTGTGGCCTCTCACGACCTTCAGGAGCCGCTGCGAAAGATTCAAACATTTTGCGACATGGCAGCCAGGAACTGCTCCTCGGGGCTAGGGGCCAAAACAGAGGACTACCTGGAACGGATCGCAAATTCGGCCGCCCGCATGCGGCAACTCCTGCACGACCTGCTGGAGTTTTCGAGAATCACCTCCAAAGCAGAGGTCTTCACCACGATAGACCTCGGGGTCGCCGTGCGGGAAGCGGCCGAGATCTTCGACTTGGTGCTCAGGCAGACAGGGTGTAGACTGGATCTTGACGGGCTGCCCGCCCTGGAGGCCGATCAGCGTCAGATGATTCACCTTTTTCAAAACCTGCTCGACAATTCTCTTAAATACCGCAGAGACGAAGCCCCTCACATAAAGATCGCCGGTTCGGCGGGGTGCGACGGGTTTTGCGAAATCGTCCTTGAAGATAACGGTATCGGTTTTGACTCGCAGTACGCGGATCTTATCTTCAAGCCTTTTCAAAGACTCCATAAACGCGGGGAATACAGCGGAACGGGGATGGGCCTCTCCATTTGCCGAAAAATCGTCGAACGCCATGGCGGGAAGATCTGTGCGGCCGGAAACCCCGGAAAAGGTGCGGTCTTCACCATCCGGCTGCCGCTGAAGCAGTCCAGACTGGAAGGTGCGGGAGCCCATGGAGATGCATAAGCTGGTAGTAATGGCCGACGATGATGCGGAAGATTGCATGCTGGCCGAGTTCGCCTTGAACCAGACCCTGCCGGGAGCTCTCTTTTGCTCTGTCGAAGACGGCGAGGAACTGATGGCTTGGCTCGCGCAGCGCGCCGGCAAGGCTCCCCTGCCCGATTTGATCGTGCTCGATCTCAACATGCCCCGCGTCGACGGGCGTCAGGCGTTGGTCCGGATCAAGTCCGACCCCGTCTATAAGCACATCCCGATCGTGGTTCTCACAACATCGGGAGAGAAACAGGACCTGGAGGCGAGCGTGAAGGCCGGAGCGGAAAAGTTCTTTACCAAACCGGTCCTGATAGAGGAGTGGAAGGAAATCATGAAATCCCTGGCTCCACTGGTAAGTGGTGTCCCTTTGCCTCCATGACAGTTGAATAGAAAGACTCTCGTAATGGGGCAGAAACCAGATCTTGGCGACTATCTTGCAGCACAGCGAACCTTTCTTGCCTGGATTCGCACCGGGCTCGCCCTTATGGGATTCGGGTTCGTCGTGGCGCGTTTCGGCCTCTTTCTACAGGAGTTCCAGACCATAGAACGCACTCTGCCGGCCCAGCCCTACGGCCTTTCGCTCTGGTTCGGCACCGCGCTCATTGCCGCAGGGGTGGCTGTAAATGTTTATTCGGGGTGGCGCTACGTCGTCCTGGTAAGAGAACTGGACCGCGGGGAAACCGAACACCTCCGTTTTTCGAGTCTCGTCGCCGGAATCGCTTTTTTTCTGGCATTTGTCGGGCTGGCGATGGCGATCTATCTGGTCTATATAGGTCTTCCCAAGTAATTGTGCCTATACCATCGGCCCGGTTTTGGGTATTCTTGCCGCGCTGCATCGGGGAGGAATCCTCGGGAGGGACGGGGCGCCCTGTACGCCATTGCCCCTGAGCGCGCCCGCGGGGCTTGTTTTATGGCCGGTGCGAAAATACTTTATTCCCGGGCTATAATTTACCGAATTGCAGGGGAACAAGAGGTGCGGTTCGCCG
>JAKAJS010000263.1 GCA_021813685.1 Deltaproteobacteria bacterium
ACCTCCCACTGTGCACAGTAATAGATATCATAGATAGATAATTATCTGTTGTCAATCTCTGTTTTGACCGGAAATCTTCTCTGTTTTGACCGGAAATCTTCTCTGTTTTGACCGGAAATCTTCTCTGTTTTGACCGGAAATCTTCTCTGTTTTAAAAGTTGATCCCAAACAAAATCAGATACTTGCAGGGTCGGAAAAAGTAGAAAAAGTAGAAAACTTTACTAAAAGGTAGCGCTTCGCGCACTGGCCCTCCGGGCCGCGGGCTATACGGAATTGAGGCTAAACCGTTGCGTAGTAAGGGTTTAGAGACAATCGGAGATCCTCGAACGGACATTGATAGGGACTGCGTCCCTCTCGCCTACGGCGATTCACCCTAATATTACCAGCTCGCGTCGCACTTCCGTTGGGCTCCTCTCGCGTAGACGCTCCGCCGTCGGCTCCGCTGCCCGTCGCTATCGCTCGGCTAAGGACGGGTGGAAAGAGGATTCTTGCCGCCCTTCGCAAGCAACAAGGATTGTGGGGGCAATAGGAAAAGGACAACCTTCTCCGGAGTTCCGAGCCACCCGAACGTAACCCCAAAAACCCCGGAGAAAGGGGTATCTGATTCCATCAAGTCCTCTGCGACAGGGCTGGAACCGACACCGCGTAGCGGTCGTTCGGTTCCAGCAGATCAATCCAGCCTATGGAACAAAACCCCAGCCCGCACGCCTGCAGGGCGGTTAAGGGCTGGACGGCGAAAAGAAAAAGCGATGCTCCCCTTTCCTATTGCCCTTCTGAGCGAAGAAACATTCACGCAGGATATTTTCCCCGCAGCGGGCGCAAAAAATCGATTCTGGGGGCATCCTGGAGGGCCCGGGGGCTATTTTGCGTGGGGCTGGGTCTGAGCGGAGCGGTGAAGTAGCGCACAAGAGAAGGGTGCGGCGCCTGCACGGAGGGCCTGAGCACCCACGTGCATGGCCCTCCGTGCAGGCAGATAGCCGCAAGCCTGGTGTGGCGCTTGGAGCCGGGTTTTTCCGGCTCTTAGCGCCGCCAGGCTACTGAGCGCGGAGCACACGAGCAGCGGAGCGGGGTCGAAGACGGGGTTTCCCGGGGGTTTCCAAAGGGGGCGAAGCCTCCCTTTGGCCTACAGCAACCCGAGGGGTTGCTAGTAGGTTATACGAGCGCGTGCGCGCGATACCGGGCTAAACCGTTGCTGGGAGCTGATTTGCAAAAATAACCTCCTTTTTGGAAAGCGCGAATTCTCTTTCTTGTAAAAAAAGGAGGGGAATATGGATCCAAACGCATCGATTTCAGTCAGAATTGAAGCAAAAGCGGGCCTGGACCGCATCCGGGGACAGTATCAGCACGATCTGCGGAAAGGTCGCATACCGGGCTATGTGGACAAAACCCGATCTAGAC
Source organism: Deltaproteobacteria bacterium (assembly GCA_021813685.1). Classification (GTDB taxonomy): domain Bacteria; phylum Desulfobacterota; class Syntrophobacteria; order Syntrophobacterales; family Syntrophobacteraceae; genus SbD1. The sequence goes on from JAKAJS010000263.1 coordinate 1,399, forward strand.
TAAATAGCTCAATAATTCTTGCCCAGGGCTTCGGCATAACACCCGGTGCCCTTATAAAAGAGCACGCTCGCCGGCTCACCGGAACCCCGATGACCGCGAAAACCGCAGCAGTCCTTACAGGAATCATCACCTTTTCCAAAGCGGCACAATCCATGGTTGAGCGATTCGCACGTGAGGAGCAGGACGAAATAGTCGAGTATGTCGCAAAACGCCTGGCACAGCACATGGACGTACCTCCCGTCTATGCCGTGGTGCATCGCGACGAGTCAGCAATCCATGTGCAATTGACCATGCTCAACGTCACTTCCACAGGTCGGACCTACCGCGGCAATCGGGCTGCGATGTCGAAGCTGCAGGACATCGCAGCCGCCGCCTTTCAGAAGCGTGGGCTATACGTCTCACGAGGCAAGCGCAAAGTCGAGCGCATAAAGGCCGGGGAGAAACCGGACAAGTACGTAAACAAGTCTGTCGCCCAACTACATGAGACGCTGCCGGCCGATATCGCAAAAGAAGAACAACACCTTGCCGAAGTACGCGAAAAAATTCATCGAGCCGAGATCGAATTCGATGACATGGACCAGCTCATTTTTAAAACAAAATTCAAAATAAAAGAGGGCGAGGACGAGCTTGAAAAGGTGGAGCAGCGCCGCGTTACCGCCGAGGAAGCGATCACATCTCTTGAACGACAACGAAATGCCCTTGCTGAGAAAGTGAAGACGACCGAAGAGCGCCTAGCGAAAGCTGAGCAAAAACTCCAGGCGCTCGATGGGGAAAACGAACGTCTTTTGAAACGGAGCCAGACATACGCTCAGCGACTTCAGAGCCAACGAGAAGCCATGAAGGATGTCGAGGACAGGTTGACCCTCTTGGCCGAAAATCAACGGCTCCAGACTGCAAATAAAGAGCTTCAGGGGCGTCTCCTGCGATACGAGCGAGGTCGAGGAGGGCCAGGGCGGTAATCGATTTTCGAAAAATCTCCTTGAAATCGGTCTAAAAGTGTGGTTGTAGTAGGTGTAGGTGATGTAGGTGGAGATGTCAATTTTTGATCGATTAGGAGGTAGAGCATGTCTCAAGAATTTCAATTTACTGTAGGAGGCCGGAGCTTTTCCCTGACTCGCGAAGATGTGGAGTCGAAGCTGAAAAGCGTTCAGCCGGAACAGGTCCGACAATATTGCGTGACGGTTAACAAAAAGGAATATCCAGTCAAACAGGCCTTGGAGGTTTCGGCCGGGCTGTTGAGGTCGGGGTTTACGACACAAGACGCAATCCGTGTCCTTCGGAAATTCGAATTTCAGATCCGCAAGGTGGTCTAACAGAGGAGAAAAATTCAAATGGCTAAATATTACCGTATCGTTGATGGCATCATGGAAGATACCCCAGCTTTTGAGGCCAATTCTCCGCAGGAAATGGCGGATTGTATGGCCCGCGACGCAGGGTTCGAAGATTGGGCCGACGAAGTCAGCCACTCTGAGGAGCTACTGAGACGTCAGGAGTTTTCCAGGCGGATTCGCGAAAGCATTTCGATTTTTTCGGACTGAAAAGGATCCGAAAGGCGTTGATGCCGAGGACGTCCGCCAGGCCGCGGCCACGATCCGGGAGACAGTCGCGCCAGGCGGACAACTACAGCCTCAGCAAATGTGGATACCATGCGCACCAGTGCCCACGGACATGTGTCGTGTGCGTCCGTCCTGGGTTAGTCGGTTTTTTGTCCTCTACGCTTTCTCCCTAGATCATCCCGCCGTGCGTTCATATACGCCTTTAATACTGCCGTCATTCGTGTCTGGTATCCCTTGCCCTGGGCCTTGAACCATGCCAAAACCTCCGGGTCTAGGCGAAGAGAAAGACTGACTTTCTTTCGTGGAAATGACAATTCGGCATTTTGGAAAAATGCCTCGTCCATCTCGGGGATATCGGAGTAGTCGATATCCTCATCAGACATTGCGTCAACTCGGTTCCAATCGGTTCTTGATTGCCTCTTCATATCTTTTTCTTTCCCTCGAATTGGCTTTTCTCAAGGATATGATCCTTACGGCGTCTCCCCGCCTTGCAAAAGCAACAGCCACAAGGCGGTCTCGTATGAAACCATAGCCGATGAACCTGTCTTCTCCGTAGTCCTTGCGGTCATCTTTGCCGCTAATCACCGGCCCCGAAAAGAGTTCTTCGGCGTCGATAAAATCAACGCCGTGCTTTGCAAGGTTGGAAAGCCGCTTTTCCTCGTCCCATTCGATTTCCATGATTTATTGTAATACTTTTGTATATGCATTGGCCAATAAAAATGGATCCAGGGAAAGAGCCTCTGAAATCAATTTTTTCCCCCTCCGACGTCGTGAACATTGTCTAGATCCCTAGAGATTTTCTCGAGGCACATTTGACACTTCTTGCGTTGTCCAGCTTTCCCCCGCTCGCGAACCGGGCAGACTTCCCCGGCCCGCCGTTTGGCCATCCAGCACTCCAGCGCCTCGGAATGATCCGCGCGAGGTCGGGGCGGCGGCGTGTCCTCAGTCCGGAGTTGCTGCAGCTCGTTTTTGATCGAGCCAAGAATATATTTCTGCTTTCCCTCAGGGCATTTCTCCGCTCTCTCGGCTATCCTCGGGAGCTTGGCCAGGATCGTATCGGTTTTGCCGTAAAATGCGACCTTGGCGGCATAGTCCGCCGCTGTCTTGGCGTTTATCCCCAGGTCGAGCAGGTGTTTTTCCAGCGAGTCCGCCGGCCGTTCGAGGGTGATCGTGTCTTCATCATCAACCACCTTATCGATCATAAAAACGAGGCCAACAACTTTACGGCCGCGCCTTTCTTTGTGGTACTCAACGCGCAGATCGGACACGGAGTTGATTTCTGCAACCGCTTTTGCAATTACGTCTCGATCAAACACATACCAACTGGGATATTTACCCTCCACGCCCAACCGTACCCGCAGCTCGTCGAGGGTTACGGTCCACCGGCCAGCCGTCCGCCACTGAACCAAGTTTTCATAAAGTTTCCAAGTATTTGCTGATCGAAATTGGGCGACAGCCTTCAGGCGATATTGAGTGAATGTCTTGGATAGGCCGAGGAGGTAGGGCGCCATCTCCGGCGACACGAAAAACGCGAATTCTCCGTCCTCATATTCCATACCGGACAGCCATGCGTGGAGTTGCATTTTGCGCCCCTCCTGAATCTCCAGGGGTTTCTTCCAAACGGCCATGATGGATTGTTTTATAATGCCGTAGGCACTTTTTTTATCCATCAACGGGAAACTGGCGCACAGGTCAGCGACCCGCGCCCTAATCAGTCGATTACTCGCATCCTTTGAGTCAAGGCGGGACAGGCAAAACATCAGAAAGCGCAGCTCACTCAAATCGAAACGAGCCAAAGCCCCAATGACTGCGTTGCTTTTTGCTACAACTGCATCTAGCGCACGATCCGGTGTATTTTCGTCCATCAATAACCTCCCACTGTGCACAGTAATAGATATCATAGATAGATAATTATCTGTTGTCAATCTCTGTTTTGACCGGAAATCTTCTCTGTTTTGACCGGAAATCTTCTCTGTTTTGACCGGAAATCTTCTCTG
>JAKAJS010000049.1 GCA_021813685.1 Deltaproteobacteria bacterium
TGTATCACGCGAAGACGCGAAGACGCGAAATAAATGCGTCCATCCGGTTGGTTTTTCTTCCTGCTCCCCGCTCCCGCCCCTACGCTTCCCGCTACCGCCCCCTGTCTACAGTCTTTGAATGAGGTAGAGAAAAGCGGGGACGGGGATTTGGATCTTGAGTTTGTAGAATTGCCTTTTGATCTCCTTTTTCCACCCGGAATGGGCCGCATCGACCAGGGGGGAAAAATAGAGGGTTCCCTTGGGGCAGTGGCGGTCGAAATGCTTTCGGGCAAGCCTTAGAACCGATTCGATATGCCCGTCGGGAAGGTCGGGGCCGAAGACGAAATTCGAAGTGATCTCGATTCGTTGATATCGTCTGTTGATAGCGACGATTTTTGCAAAGGCGGCCTCGACGGCTTCGGCCGTGATGGCTTTTTTTAAACGGCGAAGTGTCTCCCCGTCTGCCGATTCGAGTCCCACGTTGATATAGGTCCGGAAGGGAAGAGCCTCGATCCGGTCAAATGTTTCAAAAGGGGCCTTGAGGATCGAATCGACACTGCCGAAGAGGAAAAGACTCGGATGTTGGAGGTAGGACTCTTTGAGGCCGAAGGCTTCGAAAGCGCGCGTTGCGGAAAACTCCAGGAGGCCGGGGTCCGAGTGAAGCGCATCGTGCTGCCCGAGAAAGAGGGAGTTGTAGTTGGGGGTGTCGTTTCCGAAAAAATCTTTTAGTTCCCGGATCTGGTTTTCCACATTCTCGCGGGAGCGGTCCTTGAAGCCGAGGCGGGATTTGACTGTACAGAATCCGCATTTGTAGAGACACCCGTCTGCGATCAGCAGCGGGATCACCTCGTAGTCCACATGCCTCGTATCGGGAGGAAGAACCGATACGCTGTCGCCGATGATTTCGACAATCCTTGCCGCTTTCCGGGCGAGTGCAACCGGAGGATTCAATCGTACAAGATCGACAAAGCTGCCGACACTCGACGGGAGAAGGGCTCTATCGAGTTTTGTCAATTGTTCGTGCAAGGAGGCATAGGCCTCGATCGCAGAGAGTACGGCCCGATCCCGGAACGGGTCAAACGAGTTTATGCTGTTGCTCGGGTAGGAAAGACAGGGGATGTAATATTCGCCAAAGCAGTCATAGGGGCCGTCGTAGCCGCCGGCAGAATAATATACCCAATCGCCGGAGAGAGTTCTTTTGAGCCACTCGGAAGGGCTCGGCCACTCTTTGCCTCTGCCGGTGATAAATTTCAATTCTCCGTTCAAGTTGAACTGAAAAGTATGCCCGGGAGTCTTTATCTCGTTAAAACGGCCGTACCGCAGGGGGTAGCTGACTTTGGAGTAGGTCGTAGCGCCCTGATTTTCGAGCGTAATCTGAAGATTTTCTATTTGAATCGTTTCCACAGGTCACAAGAGCCGGGTAATTAATTAAGGCTGCACCGCAACAGGAAGAGCCGTGTTCTTTTATTATGAATCGACCGGAATGAATTGTCCATAGATAAAAGGACTCTTGTGCGAAAGGCTTGCCTTTCGAACAAAATTCGGGTAAGAAACGATTTGGTTCCATAGTTCCTATCATATCGATCCAAGCCTCAAAATTCGGTACAATAGTATTTGGCACGTCTTTTCGGGACACTCTGCAACCCTGATGGAGCGTACCATGAATGGAGCAGAAAAGTCGCCACGCGGGATTTTTGCAGGCGGGTCTTCTCTTTTTTCCTCCATACGCGGGAAGCTCTTTCTACTCGTGCAGTCCGTGCTCATTCCGGTAATACTCATCCAGATCGGATATATATACATAAGATTCAAAGGGCGGGTGGAAAACGCCTCCCGGGCTAATTTGGAGTTATCCAGGACAGTGGCCGCGGGATTTGCCGAATTCATAAAAGACACTGTCAACCAGGAATTGTCGATAGGCGCCAGCTTCACCATGAGCACCCGCCCCTCGGCCGATGAGATGCTCCGGCTGCTCGAATTGAACAGGAAGGAATCTCGCGCCATCAGCAGCTTTTCCTGGCTCGATCCTCATGGCCGTGTCGTTGCTTCCAGCCTCACTTCATTGGTGGGAGAGGAGCTGCGCGATCGAACGTATGTGCGCGCACTGCTGTCCGGGAAGCTATGGGTGGTGAGCGACCTCATTCGCTCCCGGGCAACGGAAAAGCCCGTTTTCACCATAAATCGCGCTTTGCGGACGAAGAGCGGAAATCTTCTCGGGATGGTGGTGGCCACGGTTGAACCGGAAAAACTGAAAGAGGAACTTTTTTTCAATCTTGCAGGCGATGAGGCTATTACCGTCATCGACAGCCAAGGCAATGCAGTCTGGCAGCATCCCGAAAACCGGGCAAGCCGGCAGAAGCGGGACTTTCTCAAAGGCGCTCCGTCGGTCCGGCGGGCGCTGGAGGGCAGGGAATTTACCCGCGTGCTCCCCTCCTTCGATACGAAGAAGAATCGGATCGTGTCGCTTAGCCCCATTTCCTCCATTGGCTGGGCTGCGCGAGTCGAAAGCCCGGAAGAGAAGGTGATGGCCCCGATCAGGGCCCAGCTTCTCCAGGAAATGGCGATATTCTTTCTCCTCATGCTCGGAGTCTTTTTCGGAACCTTCGTCCTTTCGGAAGGGTTATCCGGCTCGATTCGAAGACTCTTGGAACATGCTCTGGCCCTGGGCGGCGGCAAACACACGGGTCCGATCGAAGAGCGTGGCCCCTACGAACTGAAGGGGCTTGCCTCTGCATTTAATGTCATGGCGCAAAAGGTCCTCGCTCGCGAGACGGCGCTAAAAGCCGAACAGGAACGGCTCATTTCGCTTTGCGAGGCTATCCCGGCATGTGTCTCTCTTCAGGCCCCCGACCGTTCGATAACCTATGCCAACCAAAGATTCCGGGAAACCTTCGGGGACCCCGAGGAAAAGTACTGCTACGAATTGCTCGAAAACCGGAGCGAGGCGTGCGAGAATTGCGACTATTTTCGCTGCCTCGACATGCGCACCCCCCGGCAATGGGAGTGGATCGATTCGGCGGGAAGATACTTTTCGGTCCACACACACCCTTTCACCGACGGCAAAGGCGCCCCGCTCGTGCTAAAACTTGCCCTGGATATTTCCGAGCGAAAACGCGCCTGGCAGGCCCTCGCAGAAACCGAGACGAGGCTTCGGGAACTGGCGGAAAATATCCGCGATGTTTTCTGGGTCAGCTCCCCCGAGAAACTGCTCTATGTGAGCCCTGCCTACGAGGAGATCTGGGGCAGGAGTCGTGAGAGCCTGTATGAAGATCCTGCCTCCTACATCGAATCGGTTCACCCGCTGGACAGAGAGCGGGTTGTGAGGGCCTTTCCAAAGAGCTTGGCAGCCAGGGAACCTTCCAGCCTGGAGTTTAGAATCATCCGTCCGGACGAAACGATGCGCTGGGTTCTCGTTCGCTCTTTTCCCGTTTTCGAACAGGGCAGGCTGGTACGCATGGTGGGGATCGCCGAAGACGTCACCGCCGAAAAAGAGGCCGAGGAATATCTGCGCGCCGAAAGGGATCTTGCTTTCGGGCTGGGAGAGGCGAACAACCTGGCGGAAGGAATGAAACACCTGCTGGAAGCATGCCTGACGATCAGCGGTTTGGACTCCGGGGCCGTCTATCTTGTCGAAGATAGGGAACCCAGACTACTGTGCCACAAGGGACTCTCGGAACCGTTTTTAGAAAGTGCGCCTCTCAAGGAGCAGGTGTATCCCAAGACTCGTTTTGCAGGAAAAACGCAAGGGAGTGGGGTCAAATCGTCGAACGCGCCAAAAATGGAGGCTCTTTTGAGCAGGGAGAGAATTGCGGAATGCTGGACCTTTCCCCTCCGACACCAGGGCGAAGTCGTTTCGGTGCTCTACCTGGCCTCCCATGTCAAGGAGGAAATCCCTGAAAATGTCAGAGCCGCCGTGGAGGTGTTTGCAACCCGAATCGAGGGGTTTATCTCCCGGGTAAAGCTGGTGGAAACGATCGAAGAGCACAGGAAGGAACTCCAGGAGTCCAACACAGCGCTCAAGGTTCTTCTGCGGCAAAGGGAGGAAGATCGAAAAGAGCTCCGGGAATTTCTTCTCAAAAATGTCGAGCACCTGATCGAGCCGCACATGGAAAGGCTTAAGAAAACCCACCTTGTCGACGAGCAAAAAGAACTCGTGGAATTATTGGAATCCCATCTGCAAGAGATCACTTCGCCGTTTGCCCACAAGATTTCCGAACCTCTTTTGGGCTTGACTCCCACCGAAATCCGAGTGGCCGATCTCATCCGGAAGGGCAAGGGGTCCAAAGAGATCGCGGATCTTCTGGGCATCTCCGAATATGCCGTGGTGTTTCATCGCCAGGGAATCCGCAGAAAACTTGGCCTGAGCGGCAAGAAGCTCAACCTGCAGGCGCACCTGGGGAGGCTTGGACAATTATAGTTTTTCCCTATCATTGCCCTATCTATCTTTCATCTGGCGCGAGACGGCCTTTCCGGTATAATTTTCTCTATACTGACAGCAACCGAAGAGAGGGTCTTCAGGCAGACCCGGCTTCCGCGTTGCAAGGGCACTGCCGAGATACTCTAGAGAGAATAGATCCCGTCTTCATTTTTCCACATCGATTGCCGATCTCTCAGGAGTCTATAATGACGAAAGGGGAAAAGGGCAAGGGCACTACCTCGGGCGATTCCTCCACCGGGTGTAACAGATCCCGGGAGACGATCCGCGGTACAGGCGACAGTATTCCAATCGTGGGAATCGGGGCTTCTGCCAGTGGGGTTTCTGCCTTCGAGGCTTTTTTTTCGGGAATGCGTCCCGAGACCGATTCGGGTATGGCCTTTGTGCTGGTGCAGCATCTATTGCCGGACCACGGCAACATTCTCACCGACCTGGTGAGGCGTCATACGCGCATGCAGGTCTTTGAAGTCGAAGACGGGATGAAGGTGCGCCCGAACTGCGCCTACATAATTCCCCCGGGTCGGGAGATGGCCCTCTTTAAGGAAACGCTCCAGTTGGTGGAACCCTCCGCACCGCGAGGGCAGCGGCATCCCATCGACTTTTTCTTCCGCTCTCTGGCCCAGGATCTGCGGGAGCGGGCGATTGGCATCGTGCTCTCGGGGTCGGGCAACGACGGCGCTCTGGGGGTTCAAGCCATCAAGAGCGAAGGGGGCATGGTCATGGTGCAGGACCCTGCTTCGGCCGACTACGACGCCATGCCGCGGAGTGCCCTGGCGACCGGCATGGTGGACTACCTGCTCCCGCCTGCCCGGATGCCCGCTCGACTCCTTTCCTACGTGGAAGAAAATTTCAGGCGGAGTCCAAGGCCTCTCGCGGTTGTGCAGGAACGGGAGGAGAGCGCCCTGGAAAAAATCTTCGTCCTGGTGCGCGCCAAGACGGGGCATGACTTTTCGCAGTACAAACCGGAAGTCGTCCGCCAGAGCCTGGAGCAGATTGTGGCGCTCCACCGCCTCGAAGACCTGGAGGGCTACATCGACTATCTGAAGCAAAACCCCTCGGAGATGGAGGCTCTGCTACACTACATGCTCATCGGCGCAACCGGATTTTTTCGGGACCCGGAGGCCTTTAGAGCCCTCGAAACCGAGGTCGTTCCACGGCTTTTCGCGGGAAAGCCGGCAAAGAGCGTCATCCGGGTATGGGCACCGGGGTGCGCCACGGGAGAGGAAGCCTACTCGCTGGCCATTCTGCTGGCCGAACAGCAAGAGACGCTAGGGCGAAGCTTCTCGCTCCAGGTATTTGCAACCGATATAGACAGCCGCGCCATTGCCACGGCTCGCGCGGGCATCTATCCCGCAGGCATTGCCTCCGATGTTTCGGCCAAACGGCTGGCCCGCTATTTTTCACCCGAGCCCGACGGGAGCACCTTACGCATCGACAGGAGCATACACGACCTGCTCGTCTTTTCCGAACACGACGTACTCAAGGCCCCGCCACTTTCCGGGCTCGATCTGATATGCTGCCGCAACCTCCTGATGCACCTCAATGGCGAGATGCAAAGAAAGCTCCTCGTGCGATTGCACTCGGCCCTCAATCCCGGAGGCTTTCTGTTTTTGGGCGCATCGGAGATGCCTGAGGATCGGGAGGGTCTGTTCGTTCCACAGAACCGAAAATGCAGGATTTTCCGGCGCAGACAGGACATTGCCCCGATCCGCCGCGTCGAATCGGCGGCCCTGGCGCCCGTATCTCTCTCGGCCACTGAGCCGCTCCAGTCGGGGCGGGCTGGGGCAGCGGGGAAAACGTCCCTGCGGGAGATGACCGAGCAGGGGCTGTTGCGGCTGTTAGCGCCCGCTGCGGTTTTGGTCAAAGATAACGGCGATATTCTCTACATCCAGGGTCGAACGGGTTTGTACCTGGAGCCCGCGCCCGGGGAAGCGGGTGTGAGCAACATCCTGGAGATGGCCCGCGAAGGTTTGCACGAGGACCTCGCCAAAGCGTTGCAAAAAGCGGTCTCCGACAACGAACCCGTTCGTGTAACAGATCTGCACGTCAAGATAAACGGAGAATTGCTCACGGCAAATCTGAGTGTTGCTCCGCAGCGGGCCGATCCTGCCCCGATCCCGCAGACGCCCCTCTACCTGGTTGTTTTCGAGCAGGCCGGGCACTGCGGAAACACGAGCAAGGAGACTGACGCACTGGACTCTTCGGGGAGCCGCTCAGACTCTTTCCGGGCGGCCATCGACTCTCGCCTCGCGGCGATCGAGCACAAGATGCGGTTTCTGGAGCGCGAGATTTCTCGCCTGGATGAAGACCAGGGACGCACCGATCCGCGTGCTGTTTCGCTACCCGCTGAGCCGGGAAATCTTGTCGAATGGCTGGGAACCACAGGAGAGATGGCCGCACGCGGGAAGACCGGGAAGATGCGCATGCGGGAGAGGACCCATTACACCTAGCACAAAAGAACGGAGCCAATGACCAAATCCAAAAATGTCCCGATATTCGAATCCCGGCTCGACATGGCCGGGATAAAGGTTGTAACGTGCCAGGAGATGGAACCTGAACTATTTTCTCCCGAAGCCGCTTGCACGCTCTCGCCGGGGGGGAGCATCCTCGAGGCCAACCTTACCGCCGCAACCATGCTGGGAAGGGAGCGACGTGCCCTGGTCAAATCGCGCCTGGCGGAATTTGTACACAGAGAAGATCAGGACATCTACCATCTCCACACGAAGCGCCTGTTCAGTACGCAGGATCGACAGGTCTGCGAGCTGAGGATGGTAAGAAACAACGGTGAGCTGTTTTGGGCACGCCTGGAATCGAGCGCCTGCAGCGCCGAGAGCGATGGGACGGTCTGCCGCATGGCGATAAGCGATATTACCGAGACCAGACGGGCCGAAGAGGAGGCGCGCGCCCAAAAAGAGATATTGGAAAAGGTATTCGAAAGCGCTCCGTATGGGATGCTTCTCGTAGACGAAACGATGCGCGTAAGGAGGATCAATCGCGCCTTCGCCGAATTTTCGGGCAGATCGCAGGAGGAGGTTGGCGGGTTCCTTGCGGGAGAAGTTTTCAGCTGCCCCCTTTCTTTGAGCAAAGTCGGATGCGGGAAAAACGCGCAATGCGCCGACTGTCCGGTGCGAAGCCGAGTGGAGCGGACTTTTCGAGAGGGCGAAACCATCCGGGATGCCGAAGTGAAGATGACGATTCGAAAGGGATCGGTGGATGTTGCGGTCGATTTTCTCCTCTCGACCACCCTTATACGAGATAAGGGGTCGCACCTCGTACTGCTGACCATAGCGGATGTGACCGGACGTAAACGCGCACAGGAAGCTCTGCGTGAAAGCGAAGAGCGGTTTCGCGACGTTGCGGAAAACATCCGCGAAGTTTTCTGGGTAAGGGACCCGGACAGGCTTTCCTACGTGAGTCCGGCGTACGAGCAGATCTGGGGCAGGAGCAGCAAAGATCTGTACCAGAACGCTTTCACGCTTTTGGAATCGATCGCTCCCGCTCACAGGGAGCGAATACGGCAAGCCCTCGCGGCGGAAAAGAACGCACAGACCAGTATGCGTGAGGAATTCAGCATCACCCGCCCGGACGGAACCACCCGGTGGATTCGGGCCCGCTCGTTTCCCGTATTCAGTCAGGGCAGGATAGTCAGACGCGTGGGGATTGCCGAAGACATAACCGCGGAAAGGGAGGCCGAGGAATTTCTGCGCATCCAAAAAGACCTCGCTTTGGGGTTGGGATCTTCCGGCAGCCTGGAGGAGGCCATGGAAAAGCTTTTGGATTCGTGCCTCCGGCTCGAAGGCCTGGACTCGGGGGCCATACATGTCATGGGGGAAAAGAAGAAAGCGCTCAGGCTCGTCTGTCACCGGGGGGTCTCGGACGATTTCGTACGGAGCACCGCGACCTTCGAATCCGAGTCTCCTCAAATGCAATTTGTGTTGAAGGGAGAGTCCGGCTGCTGGCAAAGGCCCTTTGAGAAGCTGGTGATCGCCGATCTGCTCAACCGGGAGGGAATTTCGACGTTCTTAGCGATTCCGGTAAAGCACCAGGAAGAGGTCATCGCCCTTCTCGGTCTTGGCTCTCACAATGAGGCACTCATTCCTTGCAGCATTCGAGCCGCTTTTGAGGTAATTGCGGCCGAAATTGCGCGCGTCGTATCCCGGATACAGCTGGCCGATACTGTTAAATCCCAGAGCGCACGCCTCCAGGAGACAAACGCGGCCCTCAAGGTGCTTCTCAAACGGAGGGAAGAAGATCGAAGCGAACTCGAAGAATCGCTTCTAAGAAATATCACGCACCTGATCCTGCCGTACCTGGAGAAGCTGAAGAAAAGCCGCCTGGCAGACGAGCAGAAAAACCTTGTCCACATCCTGGAATCTCAACTGCTCGACATTACTTCGCCGTTTGTACACAAAATCTCGGAACCTCTTCTCAGACTGACCCCCACGGAAATCCGGGTCGCCGACCTCATACGCCGGGGAAAAAGCTCCAAGGAGATCTCCGATCTTCTTGGCGTCTCCGAGTATGCCGTCGTTTTTCACCGCCAGGGCATCAGAAGAAAACTCCACCTGACCGGCAGAAAGCGCAACCTCCAGACCTACCTGTCCATGCTGGAGCAGCAACCGTAGCCGCTTTTCGAGATTGATGTTTTTCGACCCCTTTCGGGCACGCACTTACTTGAAAACGGTTGGCTACGACCCTACATTAGCGACCGGTCGCGTTTTTACTTTGATGCCCGCTAGCCCTGTAAAAGTCCGAGGACCCTTCATGCACCAAGATTTTTTCCCATCGCAGACCGATCCCTCCAGCGCTCCTGAATTTTTATTCCTGAGCGGTGGTCACAGGAAGGCACTGGAAGCGATCGCAACTGCCGTCGCGGACTCCAAGGGTTTTCTTGTTCTTACCGGGGAATCAGGCGTAGGAAAGACAGCGCTCGTGAGAGCATACGGCGAACAAATCGCCCCGCCGGGCACCATCGTCCTCTATTTGATGAACGTCGAAATCCCGTTTGAAAGACTCCTGGAGCAAATGAATTCGCAACTCGGCATTTCTGCCGCCCGGGAGGTCTCCCCCGGGGAATCTCTGCCGGCCCGCCTCCGGGAGGAATACGAAAGAGGAAACAAAGTCGTTTTGATACTCGATGAGGCACAGAATATGCCTGTGGAAACCCTCGATCTTCTCCGAATCTTCTGGGAGAAGGAGAGCTGCGGGGGCAAACTGCTGCAGGTAATTCTCGTGGGAGAACCCGAGCTCGAAAAAAAGCTACACCTTCCCGAGCTCAAAGAATTGGCCGAAATCGCAACGTTTCGAAGCTCCATACCACCGATGCGGTTTACCGAAAGTCTCGCCTATATCGAGCACAGGCTCTCGAAACCATCTTCGGACAACGCACCCGTTTTTACCCAAACCGCTCTCAAGCGAATCGCCAAAGAAGCCGGGGGAATCCCCCGCACGATCGATATCCTCTGTGACTATGGACTGAGAAGTGCGTTGGAATATCGTCAAAGCCGGGTGAACAGCAAGAGCGTGAAAAGGGCAATCATTCTTTTTCGAGGCCCGAAGGCCCGATATTCTCGCGGCTGGCAGGTCGCCGGTGCCTCGGGCCTGATTGCCGTATTGGTTCTTTCGACCATGACGTTTCGGGCCTGGAACAACTGCCGGAAAATCCCCTTTGTTTCCCCGGGAAAAAGCAGTGCTCCCGCCGTAGAGGCGAAGGCTCCCCCACAGGTCAAGCCCGCCTCGAAGGTCCCGAACTTTTCCGAAAACGAACTGATAGCACTGGCAAAGACTCAATTTGAAAAAGATTCGGCAAAGGCTCGCAGATTTCTACATCAGGCAATCGATGCGGAACCCGAAAACTATGAAGGCTATTTTCAACTGGGACGCCTATTGACCTTTGCCGGAGATTTCAGAAGAGCGATCCCGCAATTTCGAAAGGCGCTAAGTTTAAACGACCGTCGCGCCGATATTCATTTCGATCTTGGCTATCTCTACCTGAGGTTGGGAGAATACGGCCGCGCCAGGGACTCGTACCAAAAATGCCTTGCCTGTTCGCCTCCTTACATAGACGAGGTCCTTACCAATCTTGGAGTCGTCGAACTAAAGACTGGAAACAGGACAAAAGCCGGAAAGCTTTTCCTGGAAGCACTCGGGATAAACCCGGGCAACAAGCTGGCCGCCAAATATCTCCGATGGCTCAACGCGCAGACCCGACAGGCAAAGGATTAGAAAGAAGCGGGAAGCGGAAAGCACCAGCCAATTGACAACCGGACTCAGAAGGTAGGAAAAGGCGCCCGCCAGGGAAATGGAATCAGTATCTTTTGGAGCAGGTACATCGCGATTCCGACCGACAGGACGAAATAGTACCACCACCTCATCTCCAGGAATTTCTGCCTGTTGCGTTCGAGATTCGAGAGATTGGAAGCCATCAGTTGCGACTCATCTCCAACCGGTGAGTCTCCTTTTGAAATAGATCAGATGATCTGTGAGAAAGTGGCTGGAAAGGTATACCCGGGGTATAATCGGGGTCTTTGGACATGGCCGTCAAGGCCCCAGGCGTCGGGCAGTTTTTCCATCGCCTCCAGTCCGTTTTTCAGAAAATCGGGTTGCGGGAGCAATCGTCGGCGAGAAACATTACCGTGGGAGCGCGGCTCCCGGCGACCAGTTTTTTCAGCATGCGCGACACCCCGATCCTTGCCGTGTCGCATTCTTCGAGTATTTCATAGCCGGAGGGGTCCACCCCCGCATTTTCCCCGATCGCGTCGATACATGCGTGCAACCCGCGCAGCCTCACCCACGGGATCGTGATGCTGGTCCTTACCGCCATGGTTCATCCTCGTGACACGCCTGGAGGTGATAATCATCGGGAGCCGAATAGAGTCATCTTGCGGTTGGCGTTCGGAGATCGGGCACGATCGGCCGGTGGAACCGTTTGAAGCGGGAGGGGCCTTTAGCTCCCGGTAGCAGGAAGTCAGGCCGGAAAGCCGTTGGACGGGTATGGCGAAATCGACGTTGGGCCTGCCCGAAATTCCGGCCCTTTCTATGCCGATCACCTCGCCCTTGACATTCACAACGGGGCCGCCGCTCGACCCATGCGTTGCGCGGGCGTCATGGACGATGCATTTCCCGAGGCCGGGAATTTCACCAACGGCCAGGACCTTTCCCGTGCTTGTCACCCCGGCTGCCCCAAGCGGGCTTCCCGCAACCAGGAGCGGCTCCCCGGGCGCGGGAAGCGCGGCATCCGGAACGAGGCAGGGAGCGGCCCCGTAGGGCATGTCCACAATGGCCTCGACAACGTCGTCGCGCTTATCCTCGGCATCGATCGCTTCCACGGCAAAAAGCCTTCCGTCGAAAATTTTCACCCTGGCCGCCGATGCTTTGCCGAGAACATGATAATTGGTGATCAGACGCCCACAGGATTTGTAAAAAAAACCACTCCCCTGCCCGACCTCTTTCCCCGTTTTATCGAACACATAGACCGTTACCACCGCACGCCGGACCTTTCCGACCGTCTCGGGCGCCCAGACGCCGGCCAAAGCGGAAGTCCCCGAGAGCAACACAGCCAAGGCCAAGTAGAGGAGGGTTTTCTTCATAGAGTAACAATCG
Source organism: Deltaproteobacteria bacterium (assembly GCA_021813685.1). GTDB lineage: Bacteria > Desulfobacterota > Syntrophobacteria > Syntrophobacterales > Syntrophobacteraceae > SbD1. Next base: position 12,014 of record JAKAJS010000049.1, read on the forward strand.
ACGCATCGGTCGGTCGCCATAAACGGAATTCGAATTTTCCCGATTTTCGGTGTATACTTTTTTGCCGCAGGAGCCGCGTAGCGGCGTGGGGGTGCAGGGGGCGACAGCCCCCGCGCTTTTCAGTTTTTGGCGGGAGGGAAACGAAACGGAATGGCTGTTGGAACCGGCTGCCTCTATGAGAACCCGAAGCTCCGCGCCATGGGGGGCGGGCTGATCCGGCCGGGGGGCCTGGAGCTGACGCAAAGAGCCCTGGCCGCATCCGGCCTGCAACCGGGGGCACGGCTATTGGATATCGGGTGCGGAACGGGGGCTGCCCTGCGCTACCTGGGCGAACGCGGGTTTCGAGCGGTGGGGATCGACCCGTCGCTGCCTCTTCTGGCCGAAGGGCTGGCGAAAAATCCGGGGCTGTCTCTGGCGGGCGCGGCCGGGACAATGCTTCCCTTCTGCGACGGGTGCCTGGACGCTGTTTTGGCCGAATGCAGCCTCTCGGTCATGGAGGATGCGAAAAAGGCCCTCAAGGAATGTTTCCGGGTGCTGGACCGGGGTGGGCTGCTGCTCGCACACGATGTCTATTTGCGCAATCCCTGCGGCGCCGACGCCCTGCGGGGACTTCCGGTAAAAAGCTGCCTGACCGGGGCGGTATCCAGGGAAGAGTGGCTTGAAAGGTTTACGAGTTGCGGCTTCGAGGTTGTCTTGTGGGAAGACCGCTCCCGGGCGTTAAAGGAATTCGCGGCGCGACTCATTTTCGAACACGGCCCGCTCGAAACATTCTGGGATTGCCCGGCGCCTGTCGGCTCAGCACTCTTTTCGGCAAAACCGGGCTACTTTCTGGCCATGGCAAGGAGTACACGATGACCGAAGAAATGATCCGCATGATTCGGCTGGGGCGGCAGGGATTTCATTGCAGCCAGATCCTTCTCATCATGGGGCTCGAAGCCCGAGGGAAGGAAAACCCGGATCTCGTTCGTTCGATGTCCGGTCTTGCGGGAGGGCTGGGGTTTTCCGGCGAGGTTTGCGGCGCCCTCACGGGAGGCGCATGCCTTCTCGGGCTTTACGCCGGGAGAGGAAGTGCGGAGGAAGAAGAAGACGAACGGCTGAACCTTATGATCAGTGAGCTTGTGGAATGGTTTTCGGCCGAATACGGCAGCGCGTACGGCGGGATTCGCTGCGAATACATTTTGGAAGGCGACCCGTCAGCCCGCTCCACCCGCTGTCCGGGGATGGTACTGGGGACGTATAACAAGGTCAGGGAGCTTCTTGTGGACCAGGGCTTCGATCTTTCCGGCGGCAGACCGTGAGCGGGGAAACGGTCCTTTCAACCACGCAAAGCGTGTGCCCGTGGTGCCATCGAAAGCTCGAAGCGTTCCGGGTACTGAACGGTGACGAAGTGGTCCTGCTCAAAGAGTGTCCGGACCACGGGATTTTTCGAACGTCTGTCTGGCGGGGTGCACCCCTTTTCGACTTCTGGAGACGCCCCAAGACCCCCGCCTACCCAAAATCCCCCTCCACCGCAGTCGATCGCGGCTGTCCGTGGGATTGCGGCCTTTGCCCGGGACATCGCCAGCAGACCTGCACGGCCCTCATCGAAGTCACCGCGCGCTGCAACCTGCGGTGCGCCTTCTGCTTTGCCGACAGCGGCTCGAGCGGGAAAGACCCGGACAGGGAGGCGATAGAGCGGTTCTACCGGAGCGTGCTCGAAGCCGGGGGACCGTACAATGTTCAACTTTCGGGGGGGGAGCCCACCGTGCGGGACGACCTGCCGGAAATAATCTCCCTTGGCCGCTCGCTTGGCTTCGGCTTCATCCAGGTAAATACCAATGGCCTGCGCCTGGCCCGGGATAGAAACTACGCAAAAGAGCTCAAAAGTGCGGGCGCCGCCTCCATATTCCTGCAGTTCGACGGGGTCGAGGACTCTACGCATATCGCCCTTCGGGGACGTCCGCTTTTTCGCGAGAAGAAACTCGCCGTCGAACACTGCGCGGAGCACGGGCTCGGAGTGGTCCTGGTCCCTACCCTCGTTCCGGGAATCAACATCCACGAGATCGGAGCGATACTCCGGTTCGCGGTTGAGCACATGCCCGCGGTCCGGGGAGTGCATTTCCAGCCGGTAAGCTATTTCGGAAGACACCCCGGATCGAATTCGCCCCCCCCGCACATCACCATACCCGAAGTCATACGGGAACTGGAAACCCAGACCGAAGGAAGACTCAAAGCACAGCATTTCCAGCCGCCGGGATGCGAGAATGCGCTTTGCTCCTTTCACGGAAATTTTGTGCTCCTGCCGCAGGGAGACCTAAAAGCCTGGAGCAGCCACGATCCGGCCGGGTGCTGCTGCGGGCCTTCGTCCGCCGAGGCGGGAGCCGATAAGGCGCGCGGTTTCGTCAGCCGGTTCTGGTCGCATCCTGATGCGATGGGGAAAAAAATAGACGGACCCTCCCTGGGCGGATGGGACGACTTCCTCGAGCGCGTTCGGACCCATTCGCTCTCCGTCTCCGGAATGGCTTTCCAGGACGGCTGGAACCTCGACCTGGAGCGCCTTAAGGATTGCTGCATCCACGTGGTGGCCTCGCAAGGGAAGTTGATTCCTTTTTGCGCCTATAATCTGTTCTACCGCAAGTTGAAAGCGTAACAGGAAAAGAGCCCATGAAAATCACCCCGCTCCAGGACTGGATCGGAGAAAAGATCGGATACCGGGAAGGCTCCGGGCCACTCACCAGGCAGGCAATCGAAGACTGGCAGCTGGAGAGGTTACGGGAAACCCTGCGGTATGCGGTGCAAAGAAGCGCGTTCTACGGGAAGCGCTTGAAGGGTTTCGAACAACTTTCGCGGCTCGAAGACATTTCCAGGCTTCCTTTCACTACGGCGGAAGACATCCGGCAAAACCCTCTTTTGTTTCTTTGCGTTTCCCAGGACGAAATCAGCCGGGTGGTCACCCTGCCCACCTCCGGGACCACCGGAACGCCCAAACGCATCTACTTTACCCGGGAGGACCGGGAGCTGATAGTCGATTTTTTCTCCCGGGGCATGTCCACCTTCACGGGGCCCGGAGACAGGGTGCTGATCCTGCTTCCGGGCGAGCGGCAGGGAAGCGTGGGGGAACTGCTGGCCGAGGGGCTCGACCGGCTGCAGGCGGTGGGGATCCAGCACGGGCCGGGAAAAGACCCGGGGAGCACTCTCGAGGTCATAAAACGGGAGCGCATCGACACGCTGGTGGGCGCCCCGGTGCAGGCGCTCTCCCTTGCCAGGCTGTCGAGGGGAGAAAAAACCACCGTGCGCAAGGCGCTTCTTACCACCGACCATGTTCCAGAGGCGATCGCAAAAGAGCTCCAAAACCTTTGGGGGTGCGAGGTTTTCAACCACTATGGAATGACCGAAATGGGCTACGGCGGCGGGGTCGAATGCGAGGCCCATCTGGGGTACCATTTGCGCGAAGCCGACCTTTTTTTCGAAATTGTCGATCCGGAAACGTGCGTGCCGGTCGAAGACGGAACCCCCGGAGAGATCGTGTTCACAACGCTTACCAGGCGCGGCATGCCGCTTATCCGCTACCGGACAGGGGATCTTGGCAGGTTCATTCCGGGAAAATGCCCGTGCGGGACCGTTCTCAAAAGCTTGGAGCGGGTGAGAGCAAGGCTTGAGGGAAGCGTCCGGTTGGGCTCCGGAAAAACGCTTCGGATGGCCGAACTGGACGAACCGCTTTTCGCGCTTCCCGCACTTCTGGATTTCAGCGCCACCCTTACCCGCGAAGCGGACACAGACCTCCTGCATATCGAAATCCGGGCTCTGGAAAGCCAGGGCGAAGAGCTGGAAAAAAGCGCGCAGCGCGCCGTCGAAGCCATTCCTGCCGTGGCGGCAGCAATCGATGAGAGCGGGCTTCGCGTCTCGATAGAGATTTTCCGGGATGGGCAAGGCGGGCCGACGTATGCAGGGAAGAGAAGGATCGCGGATCTGCGAGTAACGAGTTAAAACGCAAAAGCGCGGGGGCTGGCGCCCCCTGCACCCCCCCCGCCACTTCGTGGCGGCGAGTCGGCGCATAGAGAGGTGCTCCAAATGCAAGACGGGAAAATCGCCGCACTGATTTTGGCAGCCGGGTATTCTTCGCGCATGGGGGAATTCAAGCCCCTGCTGCCTCTTGGACGATCGACGGTCGTCGGGGAAGCCGTGGAGCGATTTCGCCGTGCGGGCATTGCCGATGTGAGGGTGATTCTCGGCCACAGGGCCGGAGAAATGGAACCGGTTATCGACGCCCTGAGGGCACGGAAAATAGTCAACGAAGAGTTCCAAAGGGGGATGTATTCCTCCATTTTGGCGGGAGTGCGGAGCCTGGAGCCGGAAATAGAGGCCTTTTTCGTGCTTCCCGTAGACACCCCGCTCATAAAACCGGCTACGATAGCCGCCCTGGCAGAAGCCCGGCGAAAAAGCCGAGCCGCGATCGTCTATCCCCGCTTCGAAGGTCTTCGAGGCCATCCGCCGATCATTTCTCGAAAGCTTTGCACGCAGCTGCCCGAGGAGTGCCCCGGGGGCCTTGCGGCGTTCCTCGCCAGGCATGAAGACCAGGCCTTGGACCTCGATGTGATCGACCAGTCGATTGTGATGAATTGCAATACGAGGCAGGATTATCTCCGGCTGAAGGCTTACGCGTCGAGGGGGGAGGATATTCCCACCGAACGCGAGTGCCTGGAGATTTTGCGAAATCGCAACGGGTCGGAGACTCTCATCGCCCACTGCCGCCTGGTCGCCCGTGTGGCCAAAATGACGGCCGTTTTCCTCAAGCTTTCCGGTCTGGCTCTGGATCTCGACCTGATAGAGGCCGGGGGGCTTCTTCACGACATGGCCAAGGGGGAGCCGGACCACTCGGCCGCCGGGGCGCAGCTCCTGGAGAAGATGGGCTACAGCCGTGTCGCTTGCATAGTGGCCTCCCACACCGATATCGAGCTCAAAAACGGCCACCCCCCCGACGAGTCGGACGTGGTGCACATCGCGGATAAATTCGTCAGGGGCAACATGCTGGTAAGCCTCGAGGAACGCTTTATCGGGCCGCTCCAAAAATTTTCGGGCAGGCCCGAAGCGCTCCGGGCCGTAGAAAAGCGGCTGCGGAATGCCAGGGCCATACAAAAGAAGCTGGAGAGCATTCTCGCAACACCGCTGGAAACTATCGTCCGAAAATACGGCAGGAGCATGCGGACGGGATCTCCCGGGAGCCGAAACATCTATCTGGCAAGACACGGGGCAATCGGAGACCCGGGAGACGTAAAACGCTATATCGGCCACTCGGATCTGCCCCTTAACGAGGAAGGCCTGCGGCAGGCGGAGGCGCTTGCGGAAAAACTTCGGGGCGTCTCTTTTTCCGCCATTTTCTGCAGCGATCTGCGCAGGTCTTCGGATACCGCAAAAATGGTGGCTAACCTTCAGGGGCTCGACATATCCGCCACCTCCGACTTCCGGGAGATCTCCCTGGGGCAATGGGAGGGGCTGGCCTTCGAGGCGGTTCGCCGCCAATTTCCCGCGCAGTACGAAGAGAGGGGGCGGGACATCGTGCACTTTCGGCCGCCGGGAGGAGAGAGCTTTCTGGACTGCGCCCGCAGGGCCGTTCCCGCCTTCTACGAGGCCATTTACTCGACCCGCGGCGATATCCTGATCGTCGGCCACGCCGGGGTGAACCGCATCCTGCTCTGCCAGATGCTGGGAAAACCCATGAGCGAACTCTTCGATATCGAGCAGGATTACTGCTGTGTCAACCGGATCGGGTGCTCCGATTTTTCATGCGAACTGCAGAGTTGTAACGAAAACATCTTCGGAATGCGCGAGGGACCGGCATGAGAAATATTTCCAACTCGCTCGCCTTCAGGCTTCTTTGCCTCCTTTTGCTCGTAAGCGCAATCGTGTTCATTGCCCTTATGGCTTTCATCGTACGCGCACAGAGACGGCAGGTGGGCATCCAAGCCATACGCACCAACAAACTGCTCCTGCGCTCGATGCGCCAGAGCATGCTGCGCAACCGCCAGCGGGAAGTTGCGCATACCGTAGACGCTTTGGGCAGAGTCCCCGGAGTTTACGGAATAAGAATCTACGATAAAGACGGAAAGATCGTCTTCAGCGCCAAAACCGGGGAAATCGGTCAAAAGACCGCTCTTACGGCCAAAGAATGCATCGTGTGCCACAGCGGCGCAAAACCTCTGGTACATGTCCCGGAAATTGAACGGACGCGAACCTTTGTTTCCAAAGACGGCTACCGCGTGGTGAGTGCCTTCGAACCCATTCACAACGAAGCCGCCTGCTCCGCCCCGGGCTGCCATCCTCCTCCGTCCAAACAGAAAATATTGGGAATGCTCGACTCCCAGATCGATTTCGAGGGGCCGGAGCAGAATATCTTCAGCAATCTCAACCTGCTGATTCTGTCCTCCATAGGCGCCATCCTGCTGATCGAACTTTTCGCCGGACTTTTCATCATTCGAAACGTCAACATGCGGTTGGCAAAGCTTGCCGAAGGACCCCGGGAGGTGAAGAAGGGCAATCTCGATTTCAGCATCACAGTGGATGGAAACGATGAAATAGCCGACTTGGCGCACTCTTTCAACAGCATGGTGGAAAGCCTCAAACGAGCCGAGGCCGAAAACAGGGAACTCTCCCGCCGGGTGGTCCACGTCGCAAAAATGGCCTCCATGGGAAAGCTCGCCGCCTCCGTCGCCCATGAAATCAACAATCCTTTAAGCGGCGTGTTGACCTACGCGAGGCTCATATCCCGAAAAATCAGCGCAGGCCCCATGACCGAGGAGGAAAGCAAAGAAGCGCTCCAGCACTTCGAGGTGTGCATCAATGAAATCAAACGGTGCGGAAATATAGCCAGAAACCTTCTCCAGTTTTCCCGAAATACCGACTCCATCCACGAAAAGGTGGACATACACAATATCATCGAAAAGAGCATTTTGCTGACGAGCCACCATTTCCAGATACACAACATAAAGACGATCACCCGACCGGAGGCGAAGGACCCCGCCTTTTTCGGAGACGCCAACCAGATCGAGCAGGTGCTGATCGCTCTTTTCATGAACGCCGTAGACGCAATGCCCAGGGGCGGGACGCTTACCGTAGCCACAGCAGATGCCGTGGACCGAAACGCGCTCCAGATCACCGTTAGCGACAACGGCAAGGGGATTCCGCCCGAAATCCGGTCGAGCATATTCGAGCCGTTTTTTACCACCAAAAAGGAGGGGCTCAGCGTGGGCCTGGGGCTTTCGGTCGTCTACGACATCGTGCTGAGACACCGCGGGCAGATCGAGGTCGAATCCGGGCCCGGCCGGGGAGCTGTCTTCACCCTCACCTTCCCGCGAGAGATTCGACAGGATAAACAGGATCAAAGGAATAGACAGGATGGGCAGGATTAAAAGCTCAAAGCAAAAGCAAAGACTTTTAGACAGGATTACAGGATTTACAGGATTAAAAGACAAAGATGGCTGAACAGGTATCGATGCTGATTGTCGACGATGAACCCTCGGTGCGCGAATCCCTCAAGCACTGGTTTTTGCAGGAGGGCTACCGGGTGCAGACCGCCTCCGAAGCCTTTGAGGCGCTCGAGAGAATGCACGATTCGAGTTTCGATATCGTGCTTCTGGACATCAAGATGCCGGGGATGGACGGCATCGAACTGCAACGGCGGCTAAAGGAGATAGACGCTCAGCTTGTCATCATCGTCATGACCGCCTATGCGTCGGTGGATACGGCCATCCAGGCGTTAAAACAGGGAGCCTACGATTACATAACCAAGCCGGTCGACCCCGACGACCTGAGCCGCCTCATTCGCAACGCCGCGGTGCAACGCCGGCTTGTGCGCGAAAATCTGACGCTCAAGGCAGAAATCCGCTCCCTCGTTTCCGCCGACCAGATCGTGGGCGAAAGCCGCCTCATGCTCGAAATCCTGGAGACCATCCGAACGGTGGCCCGCACCGACGTTACCGTGATGATTCACGGGGCCTCCGGCACGGGCAAGGAACTCGTCGCCAGGGCCATTCACTTTAACAGCAAGCGCAAGTATTTCCCCCTGGTTACTCTCAATTGCGGTGCGCTTACCGATACGCTGGTCGAATCCGAGCTTTTCGGCCACGAACGGGGGGCCTTCACCGGGGCGCAGCACAGGAGGAAAGGCAAGCTCGAACTCGCCCACAAGGGGGCAATCTTTTTTGATGAAATCGGCAATATCGGCCCCAAGACCCAGATGGATCTTTTGCGGGTGATCGAAACCAAGCGTTTCACGCGGCTTGGCGGCAATGAGACCGTCGAAGCCGATTTCCGCATCATCTCCGCCACCAACAAGAACCTCGAAGACGCGGTAAAGGAGGGGAGCTTCCGGGAAGACCTGTACTACCGGCTGAATGTTTTCAACATCCAGTTGCCGTCATTAAAGGAGCGGGCCTCGGATATCCCGCTGCTCGTAAACCATTTCGTGCGCAAGTTCGCTACGGCCATGAACAAGCCCTTCACGGGCGTGGAACCCCGGACCATGGAGCTTTTAAAACAACAGGCCTGGCCCGGAAACGTGCGCGAGCTCCAAAACGCCATTGAAAGAGCCGTCGTTGTGGGAAAGCCTCCGCTCATCACCATGGCGGACCTTGCGAGCCTCGTCGCCCCCACTTCCCCTTCCAGGGCCGACGAGGTGCTTCCCCTGGCCGAAATCGAAAAGCGCCACATTCAATTCGCGCTCGACAAATGCGGGGGCAACGTATCTCTTGCCGCCCAACTGCTTCAGGTCGACAGGGCCACGGTCTACAACAAAATCAAAAAATACGGCCTGGTATATTAAAAAAGGAAAAGGCCTCTATTGGACCTTTTCCTTTTTACTTTTTGGTTTTTACTTTTGACTTTCCTTACGCGCCCTCGGCCCACAGGCCCTTAAAGGTGTTCGATCCGACCTCGGGCTTTTCTTCGGTCAAAACCGGCAGCCGATTTACCAGCCATCGGAACAGCCATACTCCCATCGTCACCAGGGCGAGCGAAACGGCAATTTCCATCCAACTCGGGTAATAATGGGGGTGAACCTGCCAGTTGAAGGCAATGATGGAGACATTCAGCCGGTTAAAGATTATCCCGATCACCGTCCACCCGCCGGTCACCCGCACGAGCTTGACATTGCGGGTGCGAACCCCGACTGTATACAGAATACAGGGCAGCGCCACAAACCCGAGCATTTCGACCAGATAGAGGTAGCCGTAGGGAGTGTTTAGCAGGCCCCAATCGCCCGATTCCGCTAGACCGATGAGTTTGAGGAAAAAGTAGACCCACAGAACCACGGCGGCAGCCTTGGCAAGCCCGAGCGTCAGAGTGTCGAGATCGAAGTGGGCCGAAGGCGAAAGCCGGTAGGCGAAGAGCCTGTGCGAAAGAGAGCTTTCCACGATCACCATCGAGAGCCCGGCAATTATACTGGAGACGAAGAAGAAAAGCGGCAGGTAGGGCGAATACCACAGGGGATGAAGTTTTGTGGGAGCGATCAGGAAAAGCGATCCAAGACTTGACTGATGAAGAGTGCTCAGCACCACGCCCAGAATGGACAGCCATACGGTAAGCTTGCTCCAGAACCGCCGCAGGCCGTCCCACTGCAGCCATTCCCAGAAAGCGGGAACGAATTCGAGCAGCTGCACGGTCAGGTAGGCAGCCACGCACATGCCCACTTCAAAGAGCACCGAGGTGACGCCACGGGGGAAGATCATGATGAAGGGCATGCGCCACGGCCGCCCGAGGTCGAGAATGAGCCCGAGCACGACGAAGACATAGCCGAGAAAGCCCGTCAGGATTGCGGGCCTCAAGAGCGGTTCATAGTGCTTCAACCCAAAGATATGAACCGTGGCTGCAATGGTGTAGCCGCCTGCGGCCAGGGCAACGCCGGACATGACGTCAAACCCGATCCACAGCCCCCAGGGACTCATCTGGGTCAGGTTTGTAACCGCTCCCAGTCCTTTTACCAGCCTGATTGCGATAAGGACCAGCCCGGTAGCCACAATCAGACCGCTTATCAGGTTAAACGGAGTGAATAATTTCTTCGGGTCTCCTACGAGCAAACGAACGAGTTTTTTCATTTTTCAATTCCCCTGTGCGAGGTTTCATGCCGTGAGCGCTCTTTTTCGACCTCATCCTTGCGGTGGCTGAAGTAATGGAAGCCGGAAAGCAGCGCGGGCCAGATCAAAAGCACGGCCGGAACCGTTCCCTCGGCACCCGAGGTGAGTTCGGGATAGTTTTGCCCGCTGAGCTTGGGAAGTCCCAGTTGGTCAAAAGGCGCATTGGCGAGATAGAGCCAGCTGGTGCCGCCCGCCTCACGTTCCCCGTAAATGTGGTCGATGTAGTTTTTGGGATTTCCCCGGATGCGCTTTCTGGCCTCCTCCAACAGCTCGGAGCGAACCCCGAAGGTCAGCGCCCCGACGGGGCAGGCTTCCACACACCCGGGCTGCTCCCCCTTTTCCTGCCGGCTATAGCAAAACTGGCACTTTCTGACGCGGGGCACCGGGCTGTTGTACTCGAATTTGGGCATGTCGAAAGGACAGGCCACCATGCAGTAACGGCATCCCAGGCAGAGGTCTTCGCGGTAGGTGACCGCGCCGTCGGGCCGTTTTCTCATCGCCCGTATGATGCACGCCGAAGAGCACGCCGGCTCCACGCAGTTCATGCACTGCTGCTTGCGTGTTATCTGCACGCCGTTTTTCATCGTGTACCGGTTTACAACCGACCATTCCCGAGGGGAGGTGTCTCGGTGTTCGTTAAGAACGCTGTCGTCATCAAAGGAATGTTTCGGCTTGGGCAGTTTGTTTACAAAGTTGCACGCCTGCTCGCACTGACGACATCCGATACACAGAGTTGTGTCCACGAGCACGCCTTTGGGTTCTTCTTTTTTCGAGGCCGCAAGGGCTCCGGCCGCGTGGGCGGGATCGGAAACGAGCAGCGCTGCCGCGCCCCCCGCACCGAAAATCTTGAGGAAGTTGCGCCTGCTGAAGTCCAGGTCACCTTCCTTTTTCTGCTCTGACCGGGCTCCCGCCGGCTTTTTCCTGTCTTCCATTTCGCCCCCCTATTTTGTAAGGAAATACTCGCGCGTCAACTCATCCCACTTTTCAGGATCGACCGCTCTGGCGATGCCCCGAATCGGCTCGCCGCCGTCGGCATACGTCGGGGCCCCGGGCTGCATAGAACCATGATCGCCCAAGCTCCGGCGAAGGCTTTCCAGCCACTCGCCCACCATTGCGCCCGGGATCATGTTTTTGGTATTCGCTGTGAGATTGGAGCTCTTCACCCGGAAAAGCCAGCCGCTGCCGTACGGGTCCTCGAAGGCCTTGCCGGGGGAACTCGCAACGGCCTCGTTGACCTCGACCACTTCGCCTTCCATCGGCGACAACATGTGAATGACCCGCGAATCGGTTTTAAATCCCCATCCCAAAGAGCCCTGTTTCACCTTTGTCCCCGGCTTGGGAAGGGAAATCGAATCCGCCGAACCGAGAAGCTTTGCGGCAAAATCACTCATTCCCACCGTCACGGTGTCGCCGCTTTCCACCCTGGCCCAGGCATGACCCGGATGAAACATGACGTCGGAAGGGGCAAGAAAACCGGCCAACCGCTCCGAAAAGGAGACCGCTGCCTCCCGGGCTGCCTCCGGCCGGGCGCTCGGACCATTTAGTACGCGCCAGAAGGCGATAAAGCCGAACAGCCCGAGCAGAGCAATGATGTACTCGGCCTGCCTTGCGTGATAGAGGTGTGATAAAATGATCATGGGATTCGCGCTCCTTTTGGTTGAAGGTTTTTTTTAAATAAAAAGGGGCTGCTGAAGGCGAAAACAAATTTCATGCCATACTCCTGAGCAATAGTTGTTTTACCTGTATTTTCAATATGTTACCACAACGCCTCCCCGATTTTCCGATCTCCTTTCGCTCGATTGCAAAGAACGACGTGTAGAAAAATTCAACACCTGAGCGGGGAAAAGTGTAGAAAATTTCGAATATTCATCGATTTGTGTCGAATTCGTCATCAAGCGGGAAAGAGTCTTTGGCGGAAAGCCCGGGGGACACTTAGATTGAAGGATGAAACCCTTACAAAGGAGGTCTGAAATGGCTGTCAAGTCCATGCCCGAGGGGTACCATACGGTGACGCCCATACTTTCGGTGAAGGGGGCGGAGCAGTTGATCGACTTTCTGAAAAAGGCGTTCGGGGCCGCTGAAGTCTACCGGTTTTCGTCGCGCGACGGCACGGTGATGCACGCGGAGATGAAGGTTGGAGATTCGGTGGTGATGCTGGGTGAGGCGTTCGAGGAGTCTCCTGCCATGCAGGTATCGCTTTATCTCTATCTAAGCGACGCTGACGCGGCCTACAAAAAGGCAATCGAGGCGGGTGCCCAGACCATCCGGGCGCCGGAGGACATGTTCTGGGGCGACCGCGTGGCCACGGTCCGGGATTTTGCCGGAAACAAGTGGTGGATCGCAACGCACGTCGAAGAGGTGAGCGCAGACGAAATGGAGAGGCGCGCGCGGCAGGCGATGGCCGCCTGAACCTGAGGCGCAAAGGCAAAAGAGCGGGGGCTTTCGCCCCCCTGCCCCCCCCTCGCCGCTGCGCGGCTCATTGGGTGCTCCGGCGGCGGCTCGCCGGAGCGCCCTCTTCCCTCTCAGGCCGTGTGCCTCCCCAGCTCCCACCCGATGCAGGCAAGCCATACGTGTTGCTCGACGGCATATGGGACTCAGAACGCACCCGGTGAAAAACGGGAACGGCTTGAAGGGATCTCCTCACACGGAAAACATCGCATATTCCTGACCGCTTGAGGGCATTGACACGTTTATTGATGTGATGGATTAGAGAAACCCTACCATGGGAAGGCAACGACAGGAGAAGACCATGAATGGCCAACCATGCCCAAAAAGGATTGGATGCGCTGCTCCTGGCGACGGATGGAACTGATCTCGGCAAGAGTTCACTGCGGGAAGCTCTGAATCTGGCAAAATTGTGTTCGAGCAAGTTGATCGCAGTAGCAGTGATTGGTACGGATCGTCATTATGAAGATGCTCTGGCCTGGCAAAGGGAAATGGAACAACTTGAGGAGGAGGTGCGAGACAGACTTGAGCCGTTCAGGCATCTGGCCTCAGAGGAAGGGGTTGACATCGAGATTCTCATCCGCTGGGGAGAAGAGCCCTATTTGGAGATTGTCGAGGAGGCGACAAAGAATCGAGCCGGCATGGTGATTATGGGAACGCACGGAAGAACAGGGATCAAAAGACTCATAAAGGGCAGTGTCACAGCCAATGTTATAGGATACGCACCATGCAACGTGCTGGTCGTTCCTTCCGAGGTGAAGCTCAAGTACCGGAATATTCTGGTTTCAACGGACGGTTCGAGGCATAGTGCCGCGGCCTCTTCTGAAGCTGTTGCAATTGCCAAACGATGTGCTGCAACTCTGGTCATAGTATCGGTTGCACCCTCGGATTCGGAGGTTTCCTCGGCAAATGACAATGTGAATCAGGCCGTGGCGCTTTTGCAG
>JAKAJS010000136.1 GCA_021813685.1 Deltaproteobacteria bacterium
GGTTGAAGGCGTACCGCAGCGGAAGCTCCGCGCCGGTCGCCCGGAGGGTGTCGGGAAACTGCTCGGCGGGATCGAAATCGGGCTCGACACGAAGAAGCTCTTCGCGTTTCATCTTGAGGAATTCGTCTCCGCCGCTGTCTTTTATCAGTTTGTCAAACGACCTGATATCGCAGATCTGCGGGATGCGCGCATCGTAGAATTCGTAGAGGGCCTGCTCGTCGGCGAGAAGGTCCCTGCGGCGCGCCTTGTTTTCCAGCTTCTCGATCTCGGAGAGAAGGGCGTGGTTGTGTGCGAGAAATCCGTATTTCGGCGGAAGCTCCCTTTCCACCAGGGCGGAGCGGATGAAAATCTCGCGTGCCTGCACGGGGTCTACCTGCTCGAAGTTAACCTTGCGCCGCTCTATTACGGTCAAACCGTAGGCAGTCGCTTTTTCGAAGGCGACCACCTGACCGCGGTTTTTCTCCCAGTGCGGCTCCGACCAACTGTATTTGAGCACATGCCGGCCTACCTTTTCGATCCATTCCGGGTCGATATTTGCGGCCGTGCGTGCAAAAAGCCTGCTTGTGTGCACCAGTTCGGAAGAAACGATCCAGGCGCCGCCCCTGTTGAAAATGGAGGAGCCCGGAAAGAGCATGGCCTGGCTGCCCCGGGCGGCCGTGTAGAGGTTTTTCTCCTTGCGCACGGCCACCTGGCTGAGATAGCCGCTAAGGATCGATCTGTGAATCGCGTCGTAGCTTGCCGGTTCGGCCGTAGCGCCACGTCTCTTCGCTCCAAACCCATCGATCTCGCCGACTATGGAACGAATCTCATCGAAGATATCCCTCCATTCGCGCATGCGCCGAAAGGAGAGGAAGTGATCGCGGCAGAATTTGCGCATCCGCGATGTGGAACCATCGGGCTGTCCCCAGCAGGCCTGCCAGATTTTAAGATAGGAGACAAAATCGGAGCGCTGATCGCGAAAGACCGCCTGGGCGCGCCGGGCTTCCTCTTCGCGTTCGAGCGGCCTTTCGCGCGGGTCCTGGATACTCAGCGCCGCCCCGATGATCATCAGTTCCTCGAGTGCCCCCTCGGTTTTCGCCTCGATCAGCATCCTGGCGATGCGCGGGTCGAGCGGCAGGCGCGCCATCGTAGATCCGGCCCGGGTGAGCTTGTGGTGCTCGTCGATCGCGCCCAGTTCGCGCAACACGGCCAGGCCGTCCTTTATGGCCGTCGGGGAGGGGGGATCGAGGAAGGGGAAGTCCTGTATCCTCCCAAGCTTTAGAAAGAGCATGCGAAGGATCACTTCGGCGAGGTTCGACCGCTGAATTTCGGGCGGGGTGTAGAGCGGCCGGTCGAGATATTCCTGTTCGGAGTAGAGACGAATGCACACGCCTGCTTCCACACGTCCGCAGCGGCCCTTCCGCTGGTCGGCGCTCGCCCTCGATACGGGCGCCACGGGAAGGCTTCGGGTCTTGGAGCGCGCATTGTAGAGGGCCGTTCTGGCAAGCCCTGTGTCGATCACGTAGCGGATTCCGGGAATTGTAATGGAGGTCTCGGCGATGTTTGTCGCGACGATAATCTTTTGCTGCGAGGTGGAACCGAAAATCCTCTGCTGGTCGGAGGCCGCCATTCTGCCGAAAAGAGGCATTACGACGACGCCCGGAAAGGATTTGCCCTCGAGCCGCTGGACCGTCTCCAGGATATCGCTTTCCGTGGGCATGAACAGGAGAATGTCGCCCCGCTCGCGCCGGCCGGATTTAAGAAGCTCGACCGCTTCCACCGCCCGATCGATGTAGGCGACATCCCCCGACTCCTCCTGCTCGCTCCGCTCTGCGGGAAGGTAGAGTACTTCGACCGGATACATTCGGCCGGAGACTTCGATGATCGGCGCACCGCCGAAAGCCGTGGAAAATTTCATCGGGTCGATGGTGGCCGAGGTGATGATCACCTTGAGATCGGGTCTTCTTGCGAGCGCCTGCTTGATGATTCCGAGCAGAAAATCGATGTTGAGGCTTCTCTCGTGCGCTTCATCGACGATGAGGGTGTCGTAGGCGCGGAAGTTTTTATCCCTCTGGGCTTCGGCGAGCAGGATGCCGTCGGTCATGAATTTGATTCTGGTCGTGCGGGCGGTGCGGTCCTGAAAGCGGATCTTGTGGCCGACGAGTTCCGGCCCCAGCGGGCCCAATTCTTCGGAGACGCGCGCAGCGAGGCTGATTGCGGCTATGCGGCGCGGCTGCGTGCACCCGATCATTCCCGAGACGCCCCTGCCGGCCTCCAGGCAGAAACGGGGAATCCGGGTGCTCTTGCCCGAACCGGTCTCTCCCGTGATGACAACCACCTGATGGTCCCGGACGGCCGCAATGATCTTTTCCCGCCATTCCATGATCGGCAGATCGTCGGGGCGGCAAGCCGTAAGTTTTTCCGAAATATCGGGTTCTGTATTGGCAATAGAAGGGTTCATCATTTGTAACTATAACTTGGTTCCTTCCCGAAAGCGCTCTTTTCGGCGCGAGCATTGTAAAAGGCCCGAAGAGGACCCATAAGAATCTTTACAAAAGCCGGGGCTTGTGTCAATTGTCGAGAAACGAAAAACCCCACAGACGATTTCGAGGCCCTTTATGACCGAGATGAAAAGAAAAGTAAAAGAGGCTGTCGATTTCCTGAAACCGTATCTCAAGGACGGGCAGGCGACAGGGCTGGTCCTGGGTACGGGCCTTGGCGGCATCGTGGAGGCCATCGACAGGGACGCGGCCGTACCCTACTGCGACATCCCGCATCACCCGGTTTGTACGGCTCCGGGACATCAGGGACGCATGATTTTCGGCCGGTTGGCCGGAAGGCCCGTAATCGCCCTCGACGGACGATTTCACCTCTACGAAGGCTTTTCGCCCCAAACAATCTCCTTCCCGATCCGGGTCCTGAGAGCGCTTGGAATCAAAGCGCTCCTGGTCTCGAACGCCGCGGGCGGGCTGAATCCGAATTTTCGTGACGGCGACCTCATGGTGATAAGCGACCACATTAATTTTACGGGCCACAATCCGCTGGTTGGTGAAAACATTGACGAGTGGGGAGACAGGTTCCCGGATATGGTCGAGCCGTACAAGAGGACGCTGATCGAGCTTGCGGAAAAAACGGCCTTAAAGGAGGGAATCCGGCTGCATCGTGGCGTGTATGCGGGGGTGCTTGGCCCCAGCCTGGAAACCGCTGCCGAGACGCGTTTTTTGAAAATGGCAGGCGCCGACGCGGTCGGAATGTCGACGATCATGGAAGTCATAACGGCCGTTCATGCCGGTATGGATGTGCTGGCAATTTCGGCGATCACCAACGTAAACCTGCCCGACTGCTACAGACCCGCCGCCATCGAAGAGATACTGGCGACAGCCGCGGTCGCGGGAAGAACCCTATCCAGGCTTTTCGAAAAAATCCTCGAAGCGTTGCTTTGAGAGAGTATCACCGGGAAGAAAAGGTAAGATCGTAAAGAGATCTACAAGCGCGGGGGCTATCGCCCCCTGCACCCCCACGCCGCTACGCGGCTCTTGTGGGAGATGATTCTAGTCGCCCAGAAAATTGATCCCTGGAAACCTTTGCGCCATGGCATTTACCAGTCTCCGGTCGGCGGTCCATAGATACGCGCTCAGGTTCCGGGCCAAGGCGAGATAATGTGCATCGTAAGTCGATTTCAGGTTGTACTTCTGTGCAATCCGCAGAGCGCTCCGATGAAGGAATGGGTCCGAGATGGTATCGATTCCCAGTTCAAGGGCGAGCGCAAGGGACTCGTCTGCTTCCTCGGCGCTAATGACCGAACCAACAAAGAGCCGGTGCAGCGCATTTGTAATCTCGAAATGAAGGAGTCCCGGAGCAATTGCTCTTACTCCGCCACGGTTCCATTGCTCCCAAAGGCTTACGGCCTTACCGCTTCCAGGTCCTCCAAGGAGGAGTCGCAAGACGAAACTTGCATCAACGCAAACTGTCGATGACTTGGTCATCTCGTTCCGCCCTCGCCTGGTCGATGATAATGTCGATATCCGGCAGTTCCACCCCTTCTCTCATCAGTCTGGCATGAAGGGTTTCCCGGAAAGTTTCAATTCTTTGCAGGATAACCTCCCGGCCTCCCCATTTGGCCCCCTTTTTCATGCGTTCAAATTCATCGAACGGGACAATGGCGACCCTGGGTATCCCGGAGCGCTCCACGATTACCGTCTGACCTTTCTCGGCCGCCTCTCGTAACAAGGCTCCGAGATGTGTTTTTGCTTCCGTGGCGCTGACTCTTTTTTCCATGCGGTTTCCCCATTTTTGACAATTAATCAATCGATTAATCAAATAACCACGCGATGTCAAGGGGAACCTATGCGGACCTTTTGTCGCGGTAGCGTTCGCCCCACCGGTGCATTTCGTCCAGAATGGGCTTTAGACTCCTTCCGGTTTCAGTAACCGAGTATTCGACCCGGGGAGGAACTTCCGCGTAGACCTTGCGTTCGACAAGGTCGTCTTCTTCCATTTGCCTGAGTTGCTGGGTCAGCATCTTCTGGCTTATTCCGGAAATCCCGTGAAAGAGTTCTCCGAACCTTCTCGTACCCTTGAACAACTCCCGCAGGATCAACACTTTCCACTTGTTGCCCAACAGCGCGAGTGTGATTTCCACCGGGCAGCCGTACTTTTCTGCGGACATGGTATCCTCCTTGAAATGGGCTGCAACGCATTACTACCCTTTTGGATAGTACATTACCATAAGGTTCCTACTTGCATATCGAAAGTAGCGGTCATAATTTAACGCGCAACGACAGAGGAATCAAGCGGGCGATGGGATCGCCGGGGAGGCAGGGAAAATGGCTGAGAGTATGCCGACTATTTTTTTCGGGCATGGCAATCCGATGCTCACCGTATCGGAAAACGAGTACACGAGGGGCTGGAGGGCGGCAGGCTTGGCGCTTCCGCGCCCCAGGGCGATCC
>JAKAJS010000268.1 GCA_021813685.1 Deltaproteobacteria bacterium
TAAGCCTCGCCTACAGCTTCGACAACGCCGGCGCCGTAAGCCACCACACAACCCAGTACTTCGAGATGTTCGGCCATCGCTCCATCTATCACGACGGCTGGCGCGCGGTCTGCCCGTGGCCGGGCGTCTCTTTTGCCGAATCGGGCAAATTCTTCGGAGCCCCCATCGATAGAGACAAATTGATCGAACTCGACGCCACGGGCTGGGAGCTCTACCACGTTGCGGAGGATTTTGCGGAAAATCACGACGTAGCCGCCCAAAACCGTGCGAAGCTGATCGAGATGATCGCCATGTGGTATGTCGAAGCCGGAAAGTACAAGGTCCTGCCCATCGATTCGCGCGGCACCCTGCGGTTTGTCGACGAGAGGCCAAAGCTCGCCGCCGATCGCACGTCGTGCGTCCTCTATCCCGGCACCCAGGGAGTTCCTGCAACCACGGCCAACATACTCAACCGCCCGCACAGCATCACTGCCGATGTCGAGATTCCCGAGGGCGGCGCAGAGGGCGTACTGCTCTCCCAGGGCGGAAGCGACGGGGGCTGGTCGTTCTACATCCAGGACGGCAAACTCCGCTACGCTTACAACTACGTGGGCCGCAACCTCTACCACGTCGTCTCGGTGGAGCAGGTTCCCGAAGGGCGTCACCAATTGCGCTTCGAGTTCGAGGTGACGGGCGAACCCGATATCGCAAATGGAAAAGGCGCTCCCGGCAACGGGCAGCTTTACTACGACGGCAGGCTCGTGGCACAGGGCTCGATCGAGCTCACCAACCCGATCACCATCGGCCTTCTTGGAAGAATTGTGTGCGGGGCGGACACCGGCTCCCCGGTAACTTCCGGGTACAAACCACCCTTTCCTTTTACGGGCACGATCCACGGCGTAACGGTGGACGTGAGCGGCGAACTGATCCAGGACACCGAAGCGGAGGTGCGGATGATCCTTGCGCGGCAGTAGGCAGGCCGCGCGCGCTCCTCTTCGAGCAGTTGCAATGCAAATCCTTTGAAAGGGGAAATCAGATGCGAGTACATAAAATTTGGGGTCTGACCATTGTGGGCGTCATTTTGTGGTGTGCTCCGGCGTTTGGCGCGCAAACCGCTCCGGCAGCGGAGCCGAGCCCGATGGCGGTTCTGCAGCGCATGTGCACCTACCTGCAATCGCTGCGGCAGTTTTCCTTTCACGCCCGGGGCGATTACGACGAGGTCTACGCCGGGGGCAAAAAGCTCCAGTACGCACTGGAGATGGAGATGTACGTGAAACGGCCCGGCATGCTGCGTGTCAATGCTGCCGGGGACATCCTCGACAAGCAGTTCTTTTTAAACAACGACACTCTAACCCTCTATGACAAGGATAAAAACGTCTACGCAACCCTGCAGGTCCCCTCCGACATCGGGATGGCTCTTGCCAAGGCCCACAACGAATACAACCTGAGAGTGTCTCTTACCGAACTCGCCAACCCTCACCTGTGGGAGTTTATCTCGCAAAAGATAACAGATGCTCTCTATGTAGGCACGGTCGATGTGCAGGGAGTTCCCTGCCATCACCTGGCGTTTAGCGGACCCGACGTGGAAGTCCAGCTCTGGGTGCGGACAGGCAAGAAGCCGCTGCCGCTTAAAATCGTGTTTGTCCAAACGAAAGTCGAAGGCGAGCCCCAGTGGAGCGCTGTGTTGAGTGATTGGAAAACATCCCCGCGTTTATCGAACAGGTTGTTCACATTCACTCCGCCCCACGGGGTGCAGAAGATCAAGTTCGTTCCCCGCACGCAGCCCGCTGCTCCGGGGAGTGGGAAAGGAAATCAGTCATGAGACATTGCAGACTCAAGTTGTATACCGTGACTTTTCTGGCCTTGATCCTGGCAGGCTTTCCATTTTTTATCGGCCAT
Organism: Deltaproteobacteria bacterium; assembly: GCA_021813685.1. Taxonomy (GTDB): domain Bacteria; phylum Desulfobacterota; class Syntrophobacteria; order Syntrophobacterales; family Syntrophobacteraceae; genus SbD1. The sequence continues at coordinate 1,879 of JAKAJS010000268.1, forward strand.
GCTGACGCGAGAGGCCGGTTTGGCGGCGGAGCCGTCAGGGGCTTTGGCGCCGGCGGCTTTAGTGGAGGCAGTTTCGCAAGAGGCGGCGGGTGGGCCACCGGCCCGCGCGGAGGGGCCGCGGTCGTTGGCCCCCGCGGTGGGGCTGCAGCCGTTGGGCCGCGAGGAGGTGCGGCCGTAAGAGGACCCGCAGGCTACGGCGCCGCTCGCGGTCCGGCGGGAGGAACTGCCGTGAGAGGACCCGGCGGGACGTACGTGAGAGGGTCTGGCGGAAATACCTATATCAATCGAAATGTCACCGTAAACCAGGGCTGGGGCGCCTGGGGCTACAGGCCGGGCGCCGTAGCCGCCGGGGTCGTCGCCGGGGCTGCGGCCGGCGCGTATGTGGCCTCGCTCCCCTATGCCTATCAAACGACGGTGGTGAGCGGTCAGACCTATTACGTGGCAAACGGCACCTACTATCAGCAGTGCTACCAGGGTACCGAGGTCGGCTACTGCGTGGTCACCCAGCCTGGGTATTAGGGCTCGCGCGCAGGCCTTTCGTAATTATGGGCAAGGCTGACCGTGCTCCTGAAAAAAGCGCGGCCAGCCTTTGGCTATTCTTTCCTGGTACTGCTCTATACCGGAGATCGGCTCGGAGGGATTTAGCGCCATGGCCTTACTCATTAGACGGTCGAACCGAAAACCGAAAGGAGAAGACAGGGGGGAGTTGCCCTCCTTTTTCCCTCGTCCCTCTTCCCGCTTTCCGTTTCCATCTCTGAAGCGGTCTGCAATTGCCCGTTCCGTTCTTCCCGTGTGGATGATTCCCCTCGCCTATGTGGCGGCGACAATAGCCCTGGCTTTTACCCTTCCGCCCCTGGAGTATAGATTTCTGCCCGGTCTCACTCACGCAATGACCATCTCATCGGCGGTCGCAATATTTTCCTCGATAGCTTCGGGCATGATAGCCCTTACGGGTATCGTCTTTTCGATATCCTTCGTCATGGTCCAATTCAGCAGTTCCGCCTATTCTCCTCGCCTGGTATCATGGTTTAGCGAAAGCCCGATCGTTTTTCACTCCCTCGGTCTCTTTTCCGCCACTTTCATCTACGCCTTGGTCGTCATCGGATGGGTGGACAGGAACGGATCGGGCAAAGTGCCCTTTATAAGTACGTGGGTGGTCGTTTTTCTGCTGATTACGAGCGTGTTTGCGCTGGTGCTGCTCATCCGGGGCGTTTCGGAATTGCAGGTCAGCCGGGTCCTGCGGCTCATCGGCCACAGGGGCCGCGAGGCTATCCGGGAAGTCTATCTCGAAAACGAGGCCGCCGTTTTGGATAAAGAGGTCGATCTTTTCGTTCTGGCCGAAAACATGCCGCCCTCACAAACGCTCGGATTTTCCGGTAGACCTTTGGTGATCGAATCGATCGACACGCGGTCTCTGGTCCGTATGGCGAAAGAAGCCGAAGGGGTGATCGTGTTGCGCTACGCGGTGGGAGACGCAGTGATGGAAGGCTCCCCGCTCCTGCAACTTTTCGGAGGGAAGAAGCGGTTGGCCGAATCGCACCTTGCCGGGGCGATAAAACTCGGAGAGGAGCGCACCTTCGAGCAGGACCCCCGATATCCCATTCGACTGCTCGTAGATATTGCCATCAAGGCCCTCTCTCCAAGCATTAACGACCCGACCACGGCCGTGCAGGCCATAGACCAGATAGAGGACCTGCTGCGGCGTCTCGCGACATGCAATCTGGAAGTGGGTAGCGTGCGGGACGAACACGGAACGCTTCGCCTGGTGTTCCCGACTCCGGACTGGAGGGATTATGTGTCGCTCGCCTTCGATGAGATATCCTTCTACGGGGCTTCGTCGCTGCAAGTCGTTCGAAAGCTGCGTTCGGCCCTGGACGATCTGCTGGAAATCGGGCCGCCCCCCAAAAAAGAAGCGCTTCTTTCCTGCCTCGAACACCTGGACCATATCGTGAATCGATACTTTACCGGAGAACATGACCGAAACAGGGCCAAACAGACAGACAGGCAAGGATTGGGGCTGACCATGAGAAGACGGTCCGGGCCGTTTTGACATTTCATCCTGCACACTTAGCTTAGATATATCAGGCCGTTATGGTGTATGAACGATGCCCCGATTGCGCGTAAAAGGAGATTGTCCATGGAAGTAAACGAGATTTTGCGTGATTACGTCGGTGACCTGCTGGCGGTAGAAAACAACTGCTTCGAAGCGATTAAGCGGCAGAATGGAGATGCAAATTTTGCGAGATACAGCGATGTGCTTCTTCTGCTCAAACAAATAGAAACCACTGTTAAAACCCAGCTGTCCTGGCTCGACGATTATTCGAACTCCACGGGCGGGGGTGCCAAAACGGAAATAAAGAAGGCGGCCGCTTCGCTGGCCGGTGCTATTTCCGGTGTTTACGGGAAAATGATGCGAGAGGATGCCGTCTCCAGGAGCCTGCGGGACGACTACGTAACGCTTACGCTGATTGCGGTCAACTGCTCCATGTTCCACACGGCGGCGCTCGCCTTGAACGAAACCTCTGTAGCGGAGGTGGCGCTAAAACACATGAACGAGATAGTTCCGCTGGTCGTCGAACTTGGCAGAATCATCCCTTCGGTTGTTACCCGGGAGTTGGCGGAGGAAAACAAAATAGTCGATACCTCGGCCTGGGTGGCCGCAGCGGAGAAAACCCGGGAGGTGTGGAGAAATGCGGCGTGTGAACGAAACCCCGATCTTCATCCAATGAATTGACAGGATTGACAGGATTAAAACCGAATCCTTGCCGGAGAGCCGAGTCCCATCGAAGAAACCCGATCCTGTAAATCCTGTAATCCTGTCCAAAGTTTTGTTCCTCCCGGCGGCAAGGACGAAAGACTCGGAGAGGATTACAGGATTGACAGGATTAAAACCGAATCCTTGCCGGAGAGCCCGATCCCATCGAAGAAACCCGATCCTGTAAATCCTGTAATCCTGTCCAAAGTTTTGTTCCTCCCGGCGGCAAGGGCGAAAGACTCGGACAGGATTACAGGATTGACAGGATTAAAACCGAATCTT
>JAKAJS010000261.1 GCA_021813685.1 Deltaproteobacteria bacterium
GGATATTTTGGATTGGAAACAAACCCCGGGGAGACAAGAACCGCCGCCGCAACGATGCACACGACAGGTGCAAGCGCCCGGACAATTCTCCACAGGAAGCCGCAGCGGGGCTTTTCTTCCCCGAAATCCCCCAGCACCTCTTTTACAATCTTTTCGTCCACCGGCCTGCGCCCATATCCGAACGCCGTAACGAGCGCATTGTCGCACAGGATGTTTAGCGTTCGCGGAATGCCGTTTGCCCTTTTGACCAGGAGTTTTAACGCCTTTTTGGTAAAAACCGGGTTGTGAAAGGAGGAGGCCTTCATCAACCGGTGCTGGATGTAGGCGGCGCTTTCCTCGGGAGTAAGGGCCGCGATACGGGACCGAATCGCGATACGCTGCTTAAACTGTCTTAGCTCGGGCAGATTCAGTTTGGCATCAAACTCGGGCTGACCTACGAGAATGAGCTGTATCAGCTTTTCCTGCGAAGTCTCGAGATTGGAGAGCATCCTAAGGCGCTCGAGGGTCTCTACCGGCATATTCTGCGCCTCGTCGATGATCAGCACAACGTTGCGGTCATTCCTGTATTGCTCGATGAGGTAGTGAAACAGGACATCGACGAGTTCGGCCGAATCTTTACTCGAAGCCCCGATGCCAAATTCGGAACATATCTGTCTGAGGAGTCTTTCGAAGGAAAGTGCCGCATTGAATATATAGACTATCCTTATTTTTTCCGGTTCGGTGCCTTCCAGGTACGAGCGCAGGATGGTCGTCTTTCCCACACCGACTTCCCCGGTAACCGCAACGAACCCCTTCCTCGTCTCGATTCCGTAGAAGATCGAAGCCGAGGCCTCCTTGTGAGAGGGGCTCAGGAAAAGAAAATCCGGGTCGGGAGTGATATGGAAGGGGCTCTTCTGGAATTTGAAAAACTCGCGATACATCGACCTGACTCTACTCTCTGATCGGAAGGGTAATCAACACCGGAAGCTCCAACCGTTTTTCGGCCTCCGTCGCGGTACTCATCACCTGCTTGTTGAGCTCCAGAATGTAGGCGATCGCAAGGCTTCCGAGCATGGCAAAAACAATCGCAACAGCAAAGAGAAGCAGCAGCGGCTTGGGCGGGTTTACCGGCGATACAGGCGCCCCGGCCGGTTCGATCACACTCACGCTCGTCATCTTGTCGCGGCCGAGTTCGTTATAGACGGTTGCCTCCTCGAGTTTTCGCCGGTAATCGCCATAGATCTTCCGGTTGGACGATACGGCCGCCGCCAGGGTCCTGTATTGGGTTTCATTGGCCTCAAAGGCCTGAAGCTCCTTGCCCACCTGGCCCAGCTGAGTCTGCGTGCCGGTGTAGCGCACGTTCAATGCGGAAAGTTTCGCCCTGTTTTCAAGCACCTGCCTCTGGATTGCCTGGTATATCGGGTCAGCGGGAGCGATATCGGGGTTTTCAGAAGAGTACTTTTTGATGTAGTTTTGCACAGTGGCTATTTGAGCACGGACACTGGCGATAAGAGGATTGTTTCCCCGAAACTTTGCGGCGAGCGCCTGCTCTCGTAGCTGAAGGCCGAGCAATCGTGACTGGGCGCCTCCCGCCCGGTCCGAAGCCGCGGCCGTCAACTCGGATTTGGGGATCTCCTTTAGCTGCTTTTCCAGTTCGGAGATCGTCTGCTGCACCTCGTTGATTTTGTTTGCCGTATCATTCAGGGCCACGTACAGGGCCGAACGCCTCTCCAGAAGCATGCTGCGCTGTTTGTCGAAGGCGATGATCTTCGAGCGCTCGGAAAAAGCCTTGAGGTCGCCAAGTGATTCCGCAATCCTGCGCTTGTAGTAATCGACCTTGTTTTGCAGAAACAACACCGACTTGGGGTCTTTGTATATCTCTCCGCGCTTGTCGATGTAGTCGCCTACGAGCTCGTTGACCACGGCCGCAGCGCTCCGGGGGGTTGCGCCCTTGAAACTCACCTCGATCACATCGCCTTTTTTCGCCGGTTCAACCTTCAGCGATTTGTCGAGCAGCAGCAGCGCCTCGTCCGCCCTGCTCATGCCCCTGGACTTCTGCCTGGCCAACTCAGGGAAAATCTTTTCGGGCGTCAATGCGCCGATGACCTTCTCCTTGAGGTCCCTGCTTTTTAGAATGCTCATTTCGGCCCCGAGCATCTCGGCCTGGTTTACCGCAGGCCCTTCGCGCCTGCCAAGCGAGGGATCCGGGTAGTAGTTCTCCCAGCCGAACTTTACCAGAATCGAGCTCTTCGCCTCGTAGGCGGGTGTATAGATCATTTTGTCATACACCAGCGCCGCAACGCAGCCCAGGATGCCCAATACCAGAAAGGAGACGAGAATGGTCCCCTTGTGTTTGAATAAAAGCGAGAGGTGGTCGCGAAGGTTGTTTGCCGCGCGCGTCTCCTGAACGAAAAGCATCCGTTCAGCCTGTAGCGTAGGCGCACCTGCTCCATTACGATCCACGTGTTCTGAATCAGTCATTTTTCGATCTCTCTATCGGGTAAGGTCGGAATTTATAAACAAGCGTGACTGGCAGCCTGTCCTCGCAGGAACTCCTTGTGTGGAGTGGTCTTGCGACAAACTTTTCACGACACCGGTTGCAAAGGTGCAGTACAGGCGTTTTTCAAATGAATGTATGAAGTAAGGCAGGCAGGACCATTTACTGCAATGGAGCTAGTTTTTCTTTCTTTGATGGTTTCATGCGATCCAGTATTTGCTTTCGCTCCGCCTTTCGCCACTCCCACGGAGCAATTGCAGGCGGTTGCGCCCACAAACCGACAAAATTCATTTGGGCAAACCCCTCGATCTTCTTCCACTCCTTGCACAAGGGGGACTTACTGTCGCAGGGCTTCACCCAGGCAAGTCCGTATCCGACCAGTTGGCCGTTGAGATACTGGGCCGATCCCTGGATTCTGACAAGCCCGTTTTGCAAACCATAATTATCCGTGAAAATGGGCGAAATCTCCACGTCTCTTTCCAGCGACAGATATTTCGTCATATACAGCGACTTGTCGTGAAACGGCTGCCCGAACCGAGGGCATTCGATCCCGTAGAGACGAACCTTTCGCGTCGAACCATTTACCGAAACCGTAAGGATATCCCCTCCGTCGCTAATGCCTACGACTCTGGCCGTATATGCCCTGCACGGCAGGGGAAGGAGCAGGAAAACCCCAAAAAACGCTATGACGATGGCCTTACATTTGCCGGGTATCATCACCATCCCACTCCCGGGCGGACCGGATTGCCTACAGCTCCGCCAACTCGGTTACATAACCGAAATAGTTGATAAATAGGCGTACTTTGGGTAATCGAAACCACAAGTCGCACCTCGAACAACAAAATAGAGTGTGATCCGGGAAGGTAAAGGGTGAGGCAAAGTGGGATAAAAAGGGTATTTCGAATACTTCATCATGGATAAAATCCCCTTCTATCAATAGATTAGATTGCATTCCCCCGCAGGAGAAATTTCTGTCGGAGAACGGTTATTTTCAAACGTCGAGTCCCCCTTCTACAAGGGGGACTCTGTTCATTACTATATACTATATTTTTTTATTTGCACACTTACTGGTTTCTTGCAGCCTGCTTTTCGGACAATCGGCATTTGGGACCCAAGCTCTGCAAATTATTTACTCAGCGTGACCGTACATTTTGCCGTGGAGATCAGCCGGTCCATGCTATCCCTGACGGTTAACATGAACACCTGCTGCGACTGCTGACCTTTGGAAATGTTGGGCTCCCTGAAACAGGGGGTCAGCGAGGTCGGTTGAGACAGGGTCACCGGCACGCCGCTTATCTGTTTCCAACGATACGTGTCGGATGCACCTGTGGGGTCGGACGACCCGGTGCCGTCAAGAGTCACGGTGTTGAACGGGGCCGCAGAGATATTGGGACCTGCATTGGCGGACGGAGGCTGGTAGTCGCTCACCACGTTCACCGTCCACTGGCCTCTTGCTTCCAGCCCGTACTGGTCCTGTACCATCAACTGGAACGTGAGCGTGGCGCCGGCAGTGCCCGTACTCGGCGCAGCAAAGGAGGCGTAAGGGGTGTCCGCGTTGGAGAGCGTGACAGGAGGGCCGGAAATCTGGGTCCAGCTGTAGGAGGTTATCGATCCGTAGGAGTCGGAACTCGACGATCCGTCCAGCAGCACATTAGTGGATGTGGAGACTATCTGGTCAGGTCCGGAGGTAACGGCGGGACCTCCACCGGTGGGGCTGACGTCTACCAGGCACAAAGCGCTGCTGCTCGCTCCTGCGGAGTTCGTGACAGTGAGGTTGAATACGAGAGATGCGACAGAGGTGATATTTTTCGTGCTGAAGGAGCACTGGGCAGAGGTGGCCTTTGAGAGCGACACCGCCGGCCCCGACACCTGGGTCCATTGGAAGGAAGCGATCGGGCTGCTCGCAGAACCCGTCGAATTGGAGCCGTTGAGACTCACGGTTGCACCGCTTTGCACCTGCTGATCGGGCCCTGCATCGGCAACCAGCGGATAGGTGGACGAAAAGAGCGCACAGATGGTGTGGTTGCTCGCAAGGTTGGTAAAGGTGTAGGTGACGCCTCCGGCGGTCCCGGACGTCTGCAACTGCGCGCTTGAGACCTGGTTCCCGTCAACCAGTACACTTTCGAGCGTGTAGCCCGCAGCGGGAGTCATGGAGTAGGAGGGACTTGTCCCCGCGGAAAATGACGTCGTCCCGGACGGGGTGATGGTTCCACCGCTTCCCTGGACCGACGCAGAAATCGTATACTGTTCGGCGGTAAAGGAGGCGGTTATGGTGTGACTCGCGGTGACGTTGGTGAACGTGTAGCTCGATACCGCACCGGCCGATGCCCCGTCCACGACGACACTCGAGATCTGGTAGCCGGTCGCAGCAGTTATCGTATAGGTCGCACTCGATCCGTAGGAGACGCTGCTCGTCCCCGAAGGCGAGATGGTGAT
>JAKAJS010000150.1 GCA_021813685.1 Deltaproteobacteria bacterium
GGGGTGATGAAAACAGGGGCTGTTCACGTCCCCGTAAACCTCCTCGCCACCCCGGACAACCTCGCCTATTTCATCGAAGATTCTCAGGCCGCCGTCCTGGTGGTCGAACAGGATCTACTGGAAAAAGTGGGGAAGATGACCAGCCCCGGGACCAAGATCGTGGTGCGGGGAGAAAACCCACCAGGCATGGCCTCTCTTTCCGAAATCATCGACGCCGCTTCGCCCGAGCTGGAAACCTGTCCAACGAGCCCCATGGACCATTCCTACTGGCTCTACACGTCCGGAACGACGGGACGGCCCAAAGGAGTCATCCACCTCCACAAGGACCTCGTCTATTCTATTGAAATCTACGGACAGACGATCGGCTTTACGAGCGACGATATATGCTACGGGGTCCCCAAGCTCTTTTTTTCCTACGGAATGAACATGGGGCTGCAGTTGCCCTTCTACTACGGAGCCGCGGTCGCTCTTTGCGAGGACCGGCCCCTTCCTGCGGGCGTTTTGGCAAACCTTGAAAAATATCGCCCGACGACCTTTTTTTCGGTTCCGACCGCCTATGCGCAAATGCTTCAATACCTCGAGGAAAACAACCTCAATCCCGTACTCGATCGCCTGAGAATCTGCCTTTCGGCCGGGGAAGCCTTGCCCGCGCCGATCTACAATCGGTGGTTCGAACGGTTTCATGTCGAGATCCTCGACGGCCTGGGCTCCTCGGAGGTCAGCTGGATTCATATTTCGAGCTATCCGGGCCGGGTGAAGATCGGGTACTGCGGAAATGTGCTGCCCACCTACCAGGTGAAGCTGCTCGACGAGCAGGGCAACGAGGTCCCGCCGGGAACGATGGGAGACCTGTGGGTGAAGGGCAAGTCGGTTACCTGCGGCTACTGGAACAAGCCCGAGCAGAACGCGGAGTCTTTTCGCGACGGATGGATCAAGACGGGCGACTGCTGCATTCGAGACGAGGAGGGGTACTACGTCCATTGCGGGCGGTCGAACGATACCATCAAGGTGAGCGGCATATGGGTCTCGCCCCTCGAAGTGGAGGCGACTTTACTCGAGCATGAGGCGGTTGCGCAATGCGCCGTTGTGGCAAAGCGCGACGAAAACTCCCTGATAAAGCCCAAAGCCTTTATCGTGTTGCGAAACGGCTATGCGCCGGACGAAAAGCTGGCAAAAGAGCTCCAAAATTATGTCAAATCGCGCCTTGCCCCGTACAAATATCCCCGCTGGGTCGAGTTTCGGGAAGAACTGCCCATGACCGCAACCGGCAAGATCCAGCGCTTCCTGCTGCGCGATAGTTAAAGAAAAGACTGGTTCACTGCAGAGACGCAGAGGACGCTGAGAAGGCCTTTCGGTTGGCCGGTCGCTCACCTCGGGTGAAGCGGCCGGCCAACCGAAACTCTGTACGCCCCTGCAGTTCCTCCCACCCTGCTTTACTTTGAAACGGCTTCGAGTTACATTCTCCCGTCTACACGGAACCATAGAGATACTTTTGCCCTCATTGGGGAATCGTACATTCAGTATCGGGGAGCATCATGATCGGTATATCGAAACTTTACTGCGGCACAGTCGAGCCTTCCGACGCGCTGCGCTACGGGCGCCACAGCGGCAGGCTGCCTTCGCATCTCCTGCAGTTTTCAGCGGACAAGACCCCCGTGGTCGTCTGGAATGTGACCCGGCGGTGCAATCTCAAGTGCATTCACTGCTACGCACACGCCACGGGCGAAGAGGCGCAGGGTGAGCTTTCAACAGGCGAGGGCAAGGCTCTTCTCGACGATCTTGCGGCTTTTGGCTCCCCGGTGGTTCTTTTTTCGGGCGGCGAGCCCCTGGTGCGCCGCGATTTGGTGGAGCTGGCTCAATACGCGGTGGGTAAAGGCATGCGGGCGGTGATTTCTACCAACGGCACCCTGATCGATTCGAAAGTGGCGGCCGAGCTCAAGCAGGTGGGTCTATCCTACGTCGGGGTGAGCCTGGACGGACTCGAAGAGGTAAACGACACGTTCCGGGGCATGAAAGGCGCCTTTCGCCGGGCGCTGGACGGCATCCAGGCATGCCGGGAGGCAGGCATCAAGGTCGGTCTTCGATTTACGATGAACCGGCTGAACGCCGGCGAGATTCCCGGCATATTCGATCTTCTCGAAGAATATGATATCCCCAGGGTCTGCTTCTATCATCTGGTCTACGCGGGGCGCGGCAGCGAATTGATCCGGGAAGATCTTTCCCATGCCGAAACCCGCAGGACCGTCGATTTGATAATCGATCGGACCGCGGACCTGCACCGGCGGGGAAAACCCAAAGAGGTGCTGACCGTGGACAATCACGCCGACGGTCCCTATCTCTACCTGAGAATGGAGCGGGAGAAATCGCCGCGGGCCAAAGAGGTGCTCGAACTTCTCGAGATGAACGAGGGAAACAACTCCGGGCGCGGGATCGGCTGTGTCAGCTGGGATGGCAGCGTCCATGCCGATCAGTTCTGGAGGCATTATTCCTTCGGAAATATACGGGAACGCAAATTCAGCGAAATCTGGACCGATCTGTCCAACCCGTTGATGAAGCGGTTGAAAGATAAAAAGCTGTATGTGAAGGGACGTTGTGCCGAGTGCAAATGGCTCCCGATTTGCGGGGGAAACTTCCGGGTTCGCGCCGAGGCGGCCTCCGGAGACCTGTGGGCTTGTGATCCGGCCTGCTATCTGAGCGATGAAGAGATTGCAAAACAGGGATAATAGAAGGTCAAAGGTCTGAAAAGGGGGAGCGATCGTGAAGGGTCTTTTCAATGCCGAGTCGGTGGTTGTGGTTGGAGTTTCCGAATCCTTTGACAACCTCGGCAAAAATGTCGTGGCCAATCTCGTCAACTTCGGATACCGCGGGAAAATTTACGCCGTGGGTCCCCGCGGCGGCGAGGTTCACGGCTGCCCGATTTATCGCTCCATCCGGGAATTGCCCCAAGAGGTCGAGCTTGCCGTCATTCTTACGCCCGCTCGCCTGGTAAACGAGATGCTTACCCAATGCGGCGAAAAGGGAGTTCGTTATGCCGTTATCGAAACGGCGGGCTTTCAGGAACGCGGGACCGAGCAGGGCGAAGCGCTCGAGCGGGAAATCGTGGAGACGTGCCGCAAGTTCGGCATCCGTTTCGTCGGCCCCAACTGCGTGGGAACCGTAAACACGGCCAACAACCTCTATACTCCCTTTACCGTTCTTTCGGTCCCCTACCGGCGCGGAAGGATAGGGGTGTTTGCGCAAAGCGGGGGAGTGGGCTTGAGTCTCGTAGAAAGACTGGGCCGCAGCGGGGCAGGGGTCAGCAAGTTCGTAAGCATGGGCAACAAGCTCAGTCTCGATGAGGCGGACTACCTCGCCTTTCTGATGGACGACCCGGAAACCGACATAATCTACTTTTACCTGGAAGGATTCAAAAACGGCCGAGCCTTCGCGGAACTGGCAAAACGGTGCGAAAAGCCGATCGTTTTACACAAGTCCAACACAAACCCGGCCAGTCTTGCGATTGCCCATTCCCACACTGCCGTGCTCGCAGCCGACGATTCGGTTGTCGAAGGCGTCTGCCGGGAATGCGGCATCCTGAGAGTTCATTCCCTCTCCGAAGCCCTCGGGGTGCTCAAAGGCTTGTCGCTTCCACCGCTACAGGGCAAAAAACTCGCCGTCGTATCCCGTTCGGGCGGCCATGCGGTGGTGATCGCAGATGCCTGCGCCGCAGCCGGCTTCGAACTCCCCCCGCTTGAGAGCCACATCATCGACTTTGCCCAAAGCCACTCCCGTGCCGGCGTCATCCAGTTTGGAAATCCGCTCGACCTCGGAGATATCTATGATTTTTCCTTCTATTTCAACCTGGTGGAAATGGCGCTCGAGCAGAAAAACATCGACGGCGTCATATTCATGCAGGTCTCCCAGATGATGCTTGAGGCCCAGTCGACGCGGGATCTTTTGGAAAAGCTCTCGGAGCTTTCCGTGCGGTCGGGAAAACCGGTTGCGACAGTAGTGGAAATTCCGTTTCCGGAGCGCGTGCGACTGGAAGAAAATTCGAGTACGCCCTTTTTTCTCGATCCGGTGGAAGCCGTGCAGGCCCTTGCCGCCCGGTTTCGTGTCCGGAAAACCGGCGCGGCGCTTAGCTCCCGAAAGGCGTCGGAGGAGTTAAACACCGCAGAAATCGAGAAGTGGTTTTCCGGGATTCAAAGCCGGAACCGACAACCGCTGCTTCACGAAGCACTTCATTTGATCGAGCTTGCGTCTATCCCGACGGTTCCCTGGCGCATGGCGAACGACCCGGAAAGTGCGGTAAGAGCGGCCGGGGAGCTGGGATTTCCGGTGGCGCTAAAGGCGGTTGCCCCTTCCCTCCTGCACAAGAGCGACAAGGGGGCGCTGGCGCTCGATATTGCCGATGCGCAGTCGCTTCGACGCGAGTTCGCCCGGCTTCATAACCTATCGGAGGACATCACGGGCATCGTTGTGCAAAAGATGGCGCCCGCGGCGCGGGAACTCGTGATCGGAGGCAAGAAGGACCCCTCCTTCGGGCCGGTGGTTCTTGCAGGCCTTGGCGGCATCATGGTCGAGGTCTTAAAAGACGTGAGCATCCGGCTTGCGCCGGTCGGTCCCGACGAAGCCCTGGAGATGCTTGGCGAATTGTCGGGCAGCCGCATCCTCGGCCGGTTCCGGGGCATGCGGGAAGCCGATTGTAAAGCCGCCGCCCGTATACTTTCGCGACTCTCCGTGCTGATGAGCCGTTTCCCCCAGATACGCGAAATCGATCTGAACCCCGTGAGCCTCCTCGATGCCGGGGAAGGCGCCCTGGCCCTGGATGCGAGGGTGTTGGTCGGAGAATAGTGAGC
>JAKAJS010000020.1 GCA_021813685.1 Deltaproteobacteria bacterium
TATTTCCAACTATGAAATTGCACATGCAATAACTCGCGGAACCCCGGCCTCAGTCAAAACGGCCATGCTTTTCGGCGAATACTTTCCCAACCCGGGATTTTCAAACTTGCACTGGTTTGACGTTACGATGAGCAACGCCATGTTTACCGAGGGGTTTGGGACCTTTACCCTGGTCACAATGATCTTTTTGCTGACCGAAGGTTGCAATCTGGGCGGGCCGGGAGAGAAAAGCGCCCCGTTATTTATCGGTATGACGGTATCCTTATTGATCTCGATAACTGCTCCCCTTACTCAGACGGGCATAAACCCCGCCAGGGACTTCGGTCCCCGCCTGATCGCCTATTTTTCGGGCTGGGGACCGATGGCTATCCCCGGTCCCCGGGGTGGATTCTTCCTGGTATACATCCTTTCACCTCTGGTCGGAGGAGCATCCGCGGCAGTGGTTTTTCGTTATATTTTGGCAAAGCTGATGGTTTACCGAAGCGGTTCTTCAAGTGATTCAACGGCGTGCTGTGGATGCGGAGAGTGAAAAGGGACGAGCAAAATCCCCGTTTGTCTCGGACCGTTCGAGCGCGGCACACGGAGTGCGAAAGAGATAAAATGGACATGATCGATTTCAATGAGTGCCCATGTTCGGGCAAAAACATGACTACTCTGGTGGCGCCATGGATTCTTCTGACGCTCTACCTTCACCAGGGGACCCACGGATATGAAATCCAGAAAATGATACAAGAACGGCTCCGCGAATTGGGGCTGACATCCAACATCGCCGGTCTCTATCGGCATCTCAAAACACTTGAAAAGCGCGGGCTCGTCAGGTCTGTCCGGGATACCGGAGACAGTGGGCCGGCAAGACGCCCGCTCTATCTGACAGATGCGGGCAAAGAGTGTCTTTCTCGTTGGATAAAAACTCTGAGAGTGCAGATGGGGCTGATCGACAAATTATTGAATGAATGCAGCCGACTCATTCCTGGATGCGAAGGACTTTCCAATGCCCGACATAGGCTTTAAACCAGCGTCACGCGCAATCGCAGGTATGGATTCAACCATGCCCGCCGCAGAAAAAATCGTCTTTCAGCCTCGCGCCTGGCGTCGTATATACTACGACAATACCCCGATCTATCTGAGCGAAACCGAGCCGAACTGGTTCGTACCGAACACTGCAGGCGATCGGCTCCTCCGCGGATTGGCCCGGGAGATCACCTCCGAGCGCAAGTACACTACATTGAAGTTCTTATCCCGCCTTCCCGCCACAGGCTCTTTCGATTATGCAGGCAGAGGCTCCGAACTGGAACTGGAGCGAATTGGCGAACTTTGGTTTCACGTGACCAACCGTTGCAACCTGTCTTGCGCTCACTGTCTTTTCTCCTGCTCTGCGGCATGCAACTCGGAACTTCCCGCAGGGCGGCTTCTTGCAATCGCCAGGGAAGCTTGCGAGCAGGGTTGCAGGCTGTTTGCACTGACAGGGGGTGAGCCCCTCGTCCATCGGCAAATTGAAGAAATCGTGAGACAGCTTCTCGACTTTCCGGAAAGCCACGTCGCGCTTCTGACCAACGGTCTCGATCTTATACCTTTTCTTGATCGTCTGCAGCCGAACCCGCAATATTTTCACTGTCAAATCAGCCTGGATGGCTTGGCCGAAACCCATGATCGACTTCGCGGCCCGGGTAGTTTCGAGAAACTCTCGGGAACATTGCGAAACCTGAAGGCACGAGATATGCCCTATACCCTTTCCATGTGCGTCACCGCCCGAAACGTTCAGGAAATGGCGAGGGTAATCGATTATGCGAACGAAATGGGGGCCGGCAATGTCCATTTCATGTGGTATTTTGCGCGCGGCCGAGGCGCAAAAGAAAATTTCGCGCCTGTTGAGACCATCTTTGAAAACCTTCGCGCCGCCGCCGACCGGGCTCAGGAGCATAATATCTCCATAGACAACATAGAGGCCCTCAAAACTCAGATTTTCGCTCCCGCGGGGACCATTCACGACGGAGGGACCGCGGCCTGGGAGTCGCTTGCGATCGGCCCGGACGGACTGCTCTACCCATCGGCTGCCCTTGTGGGCACACCCGAGCTTGCGGTCCGCCTCGATCAGGGCCTCAAACATGCATGGCTCCACAGCCCGGTGCTTGAGACCATTCGCCAAAGCTCGGCCATCACCCTGCATTCTCCATTCCGGTTTTTGCTGGGAGGTGGAGACATCGATCACAGCTACGCCCACAACAAGAGCTTTCTTGGCCACGATCCCTACCAGGCCCTCCATGAACAGACCGCTTTATGGCTCATAAGCAGGGAGGCTGGAGGGCGAAAACAGCGGCCGGACGCCGAACTGCTGCTTCGAATGGGGGAAGTTTTGCAAAGCTGCGGCGCCCACGGCAAAGTGGCCCTGGTACATTCAAACTGCCTTTTGGCCGCCGCGCAGAAAAACAGTCTCGCAATCGTCAAGGAATTCTATTCGAAAGCCGCCGGTGATACAAAGACGCATATTCTCAATCCCGTCTGCTACGATGAGGCGCTGATCGACCACATTCCTGCACGATACCGGTTTCGAGGCTACGGGTGCGGAAGCCCCGTGTTGGATGCAGGCATAAGCGAAGGGGAGCGCGTGGCCGATCTCGGGTGTGGCGGCGGCGTAGAATGCTTTATTGCCGCACGCCTGACCGGCAGGGCCGGCAAGGTAACCGGCATTGACATGCTGGACTCGATGTTGGAGTTGGCCCTGCAGGGCATGGAGGAAGTGGAGAGAACGCTCGGTTACAAAAATCTTGCATTCAAAAAGGGTTATTTGGAGCAACTGCCCTTGAAAAACGATTCCACCGATGTCGTTATCTCCAACTGCGTCATGAACCTTTCGGTCAATAAACGGCGAGCCTATGGCGAGATCTTCCGGGTTCTTCGGCCGGGAGGAAGGCTGGTGATTTCCGACGTCGTTTGCGAAACCGAGCCCGATCCCGCTATTCAAAACGATGAATCCCTGAGAGGCGAATGCATTGCCGGAGCGCTCACCGAATCACATTTAACGGCAATTCTGGAGGAAACGGGGTTCGAAAGCGTCCAGTTAATCAAGCGGTTCCATTACAGAACGGTTCGCGGTCACGACTTTTTTTCTCTAACCTTTTCCGCGATGAAACCACGCAACTCCGAGCAAATAAAGGTGATGTACCGGGGGCCTCTGCCATTCCTCGTGACCGAGAGAGGCGAAGTGCTCCTGAAGGGGGTTGCCGCCCACATGGAGCGTCATCGAGCGGATTGTCTGGGAGAACAGTTATTTCAACTGGATGGGCAGGGCAATGTTCTTAATGCCGGGACCGATTCCAATCGCTGTTGTTGTTCATTCCCCGAGGGCGAAGTCCGGCCGGCGGCCGACCACGGGATTCAAAAACCCGCAGGGGCCTTGAAGAGGACCGCCGGATGCATGGTGTGCGGCGCGCCCTTGATTTACACAATACAGGAGTTGGAGCACAGGTGCTCGTTTTGCGGAGCGGCCTTTTTGTCCAACAGCAATTGCAACCGAGGGCACTATGTGTGCGAACGTTGCCACACCAAGGACTCCACCGAGGCCATTCGCCACATATGTCTCCATACCGCGGAAACCGATATGGTAAAACTTTTCGAACAAATCCGGCGCCATCCTGCCGTCCCGACCCACGGCCCGGAGCATCATCCCATGATTCCCGCAGTGATTCTGGCCACCTACAGGAACCTTGGCGGCGATGTCGACGATAAAACGATCCTGTCGGGTATTTCGAGAGGCTTGAGTATCGCGGGCGGAGCTTGCGCCTTCATGGGCGCATGCGGTGCGGCCATCGGAGCGGGAATCGGCTTTAGTTTGCTGTTGGAGGCGACTCCCGTAAAACCGGGAGAGCGCCAGGCAGTTCAAACCATTACCTGGAAAGCGCTAAAAGATATTGCCAACCTTAAAGCCGCCAGATGCTGCCAACGGGATGGATGGATAGCTTTGAAAAAATGCGCCGAGTTGTCTAAAGGACTATTGCCGATTACTCTGAGAGCCGAACACAGGCTTGTCTGCAACCAGGTGAACCGTAACGCCGAATGTCTCGGGAATGACTGCCCATTGTTCCGCAAAACCGATGATTCATGATCTTTTGTTTCAGAAACGACGTTCGACAAGATTCGGGCAAACCTACCCTGAGGGAGCCGCACACACGAGGGCGGTATCCAAACGACAAACGGTACCTTGGCCGTGAATGAGTCGGATAGCTGGGGGCTGGTAACAGATCCCAGCCACGCACCCCTGAATCACTGCCCGAATGTTCCCGCGATTCGATTGAGTTCGGCCACCGCAAGATCGTAGCCCAGGCGAGCCTGCAGATCGTCGGACTCGGCCTTTTTGAATTCGGCGACCGCCTCCTCGTATTTGGTGTGGCTGATGGTGGCCGTCTTCAGCTGGTTGGACTCAAGGCGCAGCCGTTCCTTTTGCAGCGCAAGCGCCTCCCGCGCCACATCCATCAGGCTCTTTTGATTCTCAAGCTTCCTGAATGCGTTATCCACTTCGACCGCTATTTGGTCATGCACCCTGCGCACGTTCTCCTCGGCCTGGGACATCTGCGCGCAACGCTCGCCGATAACGGCGTTGCGCTTTCCCCAGTCCCAGATGTCCCAGGACACCATCACCCCGAAAGAGCCTATGTTGTTCGTAAGAAATGACGCGCCATGCTGGTATGTGTTGGCGGCGAAAAGCGTTACGTCGGGAATGTATTCGTCCCGCGCGGCGTTTACACCTCTATCGGCCTTCACCACGGTTGCCTTGGCGGCACAAATCTCGGGGTTTTGGCAA
>JAKAJS010000027.1 GCA_021813685.1 Deltaproteobacteria bacterium
TTCTGTTCGCGGTTTTCTTCGGAATCGGCCTGGGCGTCTTCATCTCGCGCATCATCAGCAAACCCATCGTGGAATGCGTAAATGTTGCCAATCTGCTCGCCGAAGGTCATCTCGATATGCAAATCGATGCGAGCGGCAAGGACGAAACCGGGCAGTTGATGACCGCCATGGACAACATGGTGGGAAGGCTGCGTGAAATCGTAAGCGATGTTCGGATGGCCGCCGACAACGTGGCCGCGGGAAGCGAGGAATTGAGCGCCACCGCCGAGCAGATGTCGCAGGGCGCAACCGAGCAGGCCGCCTCGGCCGAAGAGGTCTCCTCCTCCATGGAGCAGATGAGCTCCAATATTCGCCAGAATGCCGACAACGCCATGCAGACCGAAAGGATCGCCGTAAAATCGGCTCAGGACGCAAGAGAAGGCGGACAATCGGTCACCCACACGGTAACCGCCATGAAGGAAATTGCCGGAAAGATCTCCATCATCGAAGAGATTGCCCGGCAGACCAACCTGCTGGCTCTAAACGCAGCCATCGAGGCCGCGCGTGCCGGCGAACACGGCAAGGGGTTTGCCGTCGTTGCCTCGGAGGTAAGAAAGCTTGCCGAAAGGAGCCAGACGGCCGCAGCCGAGATCAGCAAACTCTCCGTTTCGAGCGTTGACGTCGCGGAAAAAGCCGGCGCCATGCTCCAGAGCATCGTCCCGGATATCCAGAAAACCGCCGACCTTGTCCAGGAGATAAGCTCTGCGTGCAACGAGCAGAACTCGGGAGCAGACCAGATAAACAAGGCGCTCCAGCAGCTCGATCAGGTGATTCAACAAAACGCATCGGCATCCGAGGAAATGGCCTCCACCTCCGAGGAATTGCAAAGCCAGGCGGTGCAGCTCCAAACCTCGATCGCTTTTTTCAAGATCACAAACGGAAATGGCGCAAGAGCGGCCGGGACCGCCTCAAACGGGGCTCGCCAGGGTGTGGAACGAAACGGAAACGGCAGGGGCCGGGCAAAGGCACCATACAAGGCCAACCTCGCCCATTTGGCGCCCGGAGCGCTTCGTGTCACGCATGCAGCAAAAAAAAGCGATGAGGGCGCAAGGGGACTCGAAGATGGAGGCAAATCCAATGGCATCGAACTCAACCTCGGACACAGCGACGCCCTCGAAGATGAATTCGAGAGGTACTAACCCGTAAACACCCGTTTCAGGGTGTTGATCCCGCCTTTTTTAAATTCCCCCCTTTGTCAAAGGGGGGAAATCAAATCCTGTCCGTGGCTTACCTGGGGTTCCCGAATGGAAACTTATTCCCTAACTTCCATTACATCCCTGGCGACCTGTCCCAACCCCGTATCCGGGTCCTTACGCATCGATGCCTTCGAACAAAATGCTCGAAAGATACCGTTCCCCCGCATCGGGGAAAATGACTACAATCGTCTTGCCCCTGTTTTCAGGAAGAGCCGCCAGCCGGGCAGCGGCGGCCATCGCGGCTCCGCTCGAAATCCCGCAGGTGATCCCTTCTTCTCTGTGCAACCGTCTTGCCATTTCGATCGATTCCTCGTTGGAAACCGTCGCGATTTCATCGACCAGGTCGAGGTCCAGAACGTCGGGTTTAAACCCCGCGCCGAGCCCCTGGATCTTGTGCGGGCCCGGCCTGGGCTCCTCCCCTTTGCGAATGGCGCTAAGCACCGGCGACCCAATCGGCTCGACCGCTACCGACCGGAAACCTTCCGGCTTCCTGCTCTTTATATAGCGGCTCACCCCGGTAATGGTCCCGCCGGTCCCCACTCCGGATACGAGAATATCGACGCTTCCCTCCGTATCCTCCCAGATCTCGGGGCCGGTTGTTTTGAAATGGATCTCCGGGTTGGCGGGGTTTTTGAACTGCTGGGGCATGAAGTACCTCGTCGGGTCGGAGGAAACGATCTCTTCGGCCTTCCCGATGGCCCCGGGCATGCTCTTCGCCCCCTCGGTAAGGATGAGTTCTGCCCCGAAAGCCTTGAGCATACGCCTCCGCTCGAGTGACATGGTTTCTGGCATGGTCAGGATCAGCGGATACTGCCGTGCCGCACATACGTAGGCCAGAGCAATCCCGGTGTTGCCGCTCGTAGGCTCGATCACCGTCACGTCGCGTTTTCCCGGGGTGAGCTTTCCTTCGGCCTCGGCGGCCCAGATCATCGCGGCCCCGATGCGGCACTTTACCGAATAGGCCGGGTTTCTTCCCTCGATCTTCGCAAGAACGATCCCGGGCATCCCCTCGGTAATCCGGTTGATGCGCACAAGCGGCGTTCTGCCGATACTCAGACTGTTGTCGTCAAAAATTTTTCCCATGCCTTTTCTCCTCGGTCGCACTCTCTACAAGAATGTCCGCTCTAGCGCCTCCCGGCGCGCATTTCCCCGATTTTTTCCGCCATCGCCTGCGCTGCGCGCTCGATTTCCTCTTCCGTCGTGGGCCGGCCAAGACTCAGGCGCACGGCGCCAAAGCCCTGCTCGCGCGAAATCCCCATGGCCTTGAGCACCCCGGAGAGTTCCCCGGTGCCTTCGTGGCAGGCCGACCCGGTGGAGGCGGCGATCTCAGGAGTGCGCTCCAGAAGCTCTGCGCCCACGATTCCCCCGAAACTCACGTTCAAAGTGTTGGGCAGCCGCTCCACGGGATGCCCGTTCAGCACGACCCCCTCTACCAGCGCCTGCAGCCTCTCATGAAATCGGTCCCTCAACGAAAGAAGGCGCGCCCGGTCCTTGTTTAGATTTCGCGAAGCCAACTCGGCCGCTTTGCCAAGCGCCACGATATAGGGAACGTTTTCCGTGCCGGGTCGCCTGCCCCCCTCCTGCCCCGCGCCGAACAGACAGGGAGCCATCTTCACGCCCCTCCGGACAAAAAGAGCCCCCACTCCCTTGGGCGCATAAACCTTGTGGCCCGCAACCGTCAATAGATCCACCTGCAGCTCCCCGATACGAGTCGGAATCTTTCCCACCGACTGCGCGGCGTCGGTATGAAAAATGACCCCTCTTTCCCGGGCGATTTCCCCGATTTCGCGAATCGGCTGGATGGTCCCCACTTCGTTATTCGCGTGCATGACGCTGAGAAGGATGGTGTCTCGCCTGAGAGCCCGGCGCACAAGATCCGGGTCTACCCTGCCCGTACCGTCGACGGGAAGGAGCGTAACCGAAAAGCCCTCCTCCGAAAGCCGTTCGAGAGGCTTTAAGACCGCCGGGTGTTCGATACTGGTGGAAATGATGTGCTTTCCGCGCTCCCGGTTGGCCAGGGCTGCCCCGATGAGCGCCTGGTTATTGGACTCGGTGCCCCCTCCCGTAAATATCACCTCCGCGGGCTCGCATCCAAGGAGTGCCGCAACCCTTTCCCGCGCAAGCTCCACCGCCTCCCGAGCCTTCTTTCCGTAGGCGTGGCCGCTCGAAGGATTGCCAAATTCCCCGCTGAGATACGGCAGAAGTTCTTCGACCACCTCCGGGTCCGCAGGGGTGGTAGCGTTATAGTCGAGGTAGATCGGTCGCATCGGCACCTCCAACAAATTTTCTCACGCGAAGCCGCGAAGGCGCGAAGCTTGGGGCTGCACACATCGAAGCCCGATATCGATTTTTCAGAAAACCCATTACATCCCCCTGCAGAACACCGGGAAACGGCGAAATCCTCTTCGCGGCTTCGCGTGCCTCCGCCTATTCGACCGTAAGCCGACAAAAAGCGCAAAGACCGGGGATTCCCGTCGCCTCTCCGCATTTTTCACAGGTTTGCAGCTCGGATCGTTCCACCCCCGGAAACAACCCCTTCTTCCTCGCCCGCAAAAAACTGTAATAAAAGTGCAGTTTGGTCCCCGGGGAGCCGCTCTCCATGGAATTGAGCGTTTCTTTCAGCCGAAGGCTTGTAGCTCCCTTCGAAAACGGGCATTCATCCTCAATATAAGCAATGTCGGACACGATCGCATAGGCTGCGGTTTCCCGCTCATAGAACCTGGCAAGAGGCTTTGCCCGTTTCACCAGGCCCGGATCGCCCGCAGGGAGAACCGGGGCCTGCCTGACGAGATATTCGACCTCCCAGCGAAGGGTGTTTCCCAAAAGCACCGCGGCTTCATCGTCGAGGTTGTGTCCCGTTGCGATGACCGGGTAGCCCAGTTCGCGCGCCGCTCGGTTCATCTCGTGGCGCTTCACCAGTCCGCAGACCGAGCAGAGTCTCTTCTTCCCCCCTGCCCTCCTGCCGGCCATTTCCGGCACGGCCTTGCCGTATGCAACCGAAAGATCCACCACATGCAGCCGGGCTCCCGCCGGGAGCGTTTGCGCAAATTTACGCACATAGTCGCCCGACCGTTTCGAGTAGCCGCACCCGTCATCTATCCCCAGGTCTATGTACAAGCCGTCCGCCGCATAGCCCAGTTTTGAGAGAATGCGCCACAAAGAAAGGCTGTCTTTTCCGCCCGATACCGCAACCAGAACCCGCTCCCCGGGTTCGAACATCCGGTGCTTTTCGATAAATTCCAGGGTCGATTTTTCAACCCACTCCACAAAATGCTCCCCGCACAGGGCGAGCCTGTGCTGCGGCATGTTGATAACGCTTTGCGCCGTACATTTGCGGCAACGATGCACTCCCACGACTTTTGCTCCGTCCAGAAACCGAAAATAAAATCCACCGCGGAGCCGGTAGAGTAGAGAGGGAGCCACAAGATGTTTAGGCCACATGCTTCCATCGTGTCAGCCCTTTCGGGCGTCGTGGCAAAAGGCATGCAGACCGTGCCGCTTGTGTCACCCTCCCCCTCGTCGGACC
>JAKAJS010000269.1 GCA_021813685.1 Deltaproteobacteria bacterium
AAATGTCCGCGAGCTTGAAAATGTCATCGAACGCCTGGTGATTTTGACCGATGCCGATGAAATCCAGTTCCATGACCTTCCCAAAAGGATGCAGGTCCTGGAAGAAACCGTCTGCGCCGCCGATCCTGAAATGACGCACATAGAACTGGGCGAAGACGGGATAAATCTCAAAGAGCTGCTCGACAGCCTCGAAAACCGATTGATCCTCGACGCGCTGCAGCGCACGGGCGGAGTCAAAAACAAGGCCGCCAAGCTGCTCGGCCTCAACCGCACCACTCTCATAGAAAAAATGAAAAAAAAGCAGATAGATTTTCCGGCCGGAGAGGCACTTTAATCTGATCCCCTCGGTCATTCCCGCAGCCGCGCTAACGGACACGCCTTTTAAGC
Source organism: Deltaproteobacteria bacterium (assembly GCA_021813685.1). Taxonomy (GTDB): domain Bacteria; phylum Desulfobacterota; class Syntrophobacteria; order Syntrophobacterales; family Syntrophobacteraceae; genus SbD1. Next base: position 388 of record JAKAJS010000269.1, read on the forward strand.
AACTATTGGAAATCATTTTCTTTGCCGGTGAGGTTTGTCACATCGGGCCATCCCCTTCCTTGCTCCAGATCATGTCCATCCGGACGAACTTGCATGCCTCGTGAACCTTTGCCAGCCCGGCTCCTGACGCCAGAAACTCGATCTCGTTCCTTGCCGGATAACCTAAAAGGGGGACGAAGTTTCGTCCTGCCTTCGCAAGCCATGACGGAAACACAAAATCGCTGAGGATCAGGTATCCTCCGGTTCTCAAGACCCGCAGCATTTCGTGAAGAGCCTTTTCCCAGTCCCGAATATGGTGAAAAGCCATCCTGGTTGCAACGATGTCGAACTCGCTGTCGCCAAATTCCAGCATCGTCGCGTCCATCACACTGAAGTGCAGATTCGGGACAGAATTTTGTCCTCTGGCCGCCTCTATTTGCTCCGGATCGACATCGATCCCCATCACCTCCATCTCGGTTGCCCCTGCAATCCTGCGGGCCGAAGAGCCTACTCCGCATCCCGCATCCAGGTACCTCCACCCCGGCTGATGCTCGATACGGCTTAGCAGCCGCAGCGCGTGGTCGGCGACCCCGGATGCATGCGCGGGTCTATTAACAAAAAACTTCTCAAACGCCGTCATCTTCATTGGTGTTCGCCTCATTTAACTGTGAACGGTGTCATTTTGTTTAGTAGCTAAACATTATCGGCAAAAAAAATTACCCCTTGTGTTCCTCAGCTTTCATCTCCTCAAGGGTTTTGTCCATAAATTGGTCCAGCCAGCGAAACATGGCCGCGAGGAATTCGACTTTGTCCTCAGAATGACGCCTAAGCTCTTCGACAAGAGGTCTCATCGTCTCCCTGTTGCTTCTCTGCCGTCCTTTGTAAAACTCTCTGCCCGTTTGAGTCAGTTGGACAAAGACCTCCTTGTCGTTTGCGGCTCTTTTGCGCCTTTCAACGATTCCCTTCGCCTCAAGCTTCTTTACCATCTGGGAGATCGCGCCTTTCGTGACACCCGAAGTCCGCGCCAAGTCGGTAATATTCATGCCGGGATTATCTCCGATCCTGTCGACCATGTGGCGTTCAGAATGGTACAGGCCGATTTCCCCGCTCTGCCGGACCGGGATCTTTTCAAAGGCGTTGTATTTGTTTACAACCCTTAAAAAGAGCTCTCCTATCTCCTTGGTGGTAAGTTCAACGTCCATGAAAGAATTGTTTAGCACCTAAACATAAAAATATCAAGACACTTTCGCACAATTTCCGTTCCGCCTGAGCGGCCATGACGAAATTTCCAGGGCTGCGGCTCACAAACCTTCTAAGGCAATAAGAAAAACGGCGCATGGTTGGAAGTAAAGAGCGGCGGATCCTTGGACAAAACGGAGGCGATCGCCGGCTGTTTTTTGAATTCGTCTTCGAGAAAGCGCCTCACTTTGGGTCTATCCCACCCGTTCGGATGGCGAAACCCCGTGTAGAGCGAGAGATCGCCCTCGTAATGGAGAGAAGTCGCCAACCTCTTTGCATCGGGGCTATTCACCGGCATATTGAAGACTGCAAGATTGAGAAAATCGATCAGCGGAGCGTGGCGAACCGTAAAATCGAGCGTTCTGCGCGCTTCGTCTTCGGATTCGGAGGGGGAGCCGAACAGAAGATAGACATAGGTTCCTATGCCCGATTTTTTAAGAGAAGCTAGAATTTTCGAGGCAAGGCCGAGTTCCATACCCTTCCCTTCGGAGTCCAGGACCGACTGATCGCCGGATTCGACTCCGAGTTTTAGCATGATGCAGCCGCCGGCTTTGAGCTTTCGACAAAAATCCTCATCGGCAAGCCTTCTGGTCATTCGTGCAAAACCATACCAGGGTGCGCCCGGCGGATTTTCGGCAAGTCTGGTCAAAAGCGCCGGACTCATTGCACTGTCTACGAAATGAATGAGGGCCGGGCGATGGGTCGCACACAATTCGGAAGCTTCCCGAACCGCTTCCCCGGGCGGTACCGGTTCGTAGCGAACGCCTTCAGCCTTTTCGGGACAAAAGGAACATCGGTTCCACCAGCATCCGCATGAAGCGCTGTAGGGCAAAATCAGGCCGGGGGAAAGATAATCGGCCGTAGAGAAGGGAACATAGGAAAACCGGCGCCTCGCCGCCCTTTCTATGCCGGATAAGGCGAGGAGGGCCTGCTCGCCAGGACCGCTCACGACCAGGTCGGCAAGCCCCTCGAAAGATCCTGTAAAGCCCGCCCCACGGATCCACGAGGTGACGAGGCTTCCGCCTAAAACGAGCTTTATTCCTCCGTAGCGGGCCTTCAGGAAGCCCATCATGGAAAACGCCGTCAGCGCCTGGCTTAAAAAATTGAGGGAAATGCCAACCACCTCCGGCGAGAAACGCTCGATAGCGCGCGTAAGCCTTTCTTTAAAATATCCATAAAATGGATTGGATTTGAAATTTTCAGCCGCCCGTAACAGGTCGGCGGACCGAGCCGGGGAAAGCGTCAAATCCTGGTAATTGGAAAGTGTCAGCCGTACCCGCCCTGCGCCTTCCGCCGACTTTGCCAGCAACCGGTTAAGGTCCGAAACTGCCCGCTTATACCGATCCAGATGCAGGGGGGGCTGCGGGCCGCGCACACGGTCCAGGTTGCCTGCCAGATTTTTGACAGCGCGAGCTGTCCATCTGTCGCCTTCGGGTGAACCCTTTGCCAACAGGTGCAGGATCCCCTCGATATTGGCGTCGATTGCCTCGCACTCGACCCCCTCGGCTCTAAGAGTTCCATAGAGGCGTGCGATTCCGGGCGGAGGCTCGGATGGTTTTACCAGTGGAGGATTAATCAGAAGAATCATACTCCGTTATCATACAGGATCGCGCCGTTACTTTCCACTCCTGTTGCAACGACATCCTGATTCCCATTTTGTATTTCATCACCGGTCGCAACCATTAAAAATTGAGGAAGAACGGAATGGCAGGGTGGCTCTTCTTTTCGCAGAAGCCCGTAAAATAAGGCCTGCCCCCTCGATCCCGAACCTCCGGCAGGGCCGTAGGCCACACTGGCCCGGCGTTTGCTGTGTAGTCCCTCCAGAAAACAATGGGTGCAAATCAGGCAACTTGGATTTTTCACTTGCGCCACGATCAGGCAGGAGAAACAGATGTCAGAACTGAAACGAGACCAGCTGTTAATGGCGATTATTTCCGGTCGAGGTCCGGCCTTTCTGCGCGGAATCAATTTGTCTTCCCTGGATCTCTCCAATTGCGGGTGGCTGGCTGAAGCCGACCTGCGGGGAGCGGACCTGGAAAGCGCCAACCTGAGGCGCGCCAATCTGAGAGGGGCAAACCTGGAGATGGCAAACCTGCACTCGGCCAGCCTCTGGGGAGCCAATCTCGAAGGCGCCAACCTGCTGCGCGCAAACGCGAAGGTCGCCAACCTCTCCAAAGCCGTTCTGCGTGGTGCCGACTTGAGGGAAGCCAGCCTCGTAGGGGCGACCCTTTTGAATACCGATCTTGAAGAAGTCGATCTCGAAGGGGCCGATCTCGAAGGCGCCAACCTGGAAGGAAGTAATCTGAGAAGGGCCAGAATTACAAATGTGAATCTCAAAATGACGAATTTGCACGGCGCGGACCTGACCGAGGCCCTACTCGACGACTCCAGCCGCCTCACTCAGGCACAAAACGGCGTTGGGGCGGATTTCCACGGTGCCATCAAGGCCATCAGACTCGCCGACCTGCTCCAGATCGGTTGTCTGTCGCGCTCCGAACTGAGAATAGAGATTTATTCGCAAGACAGCCGGGGCGATATTTACATCGGCTCGGGCAGAATCCTTCATGCACAGACAGAGGGGCTGGAAGGTGAAGAAGCCCTCATGAAAATACTCGGATGGGAAAAGGGCCGTTTCATCGCCTATCCCTTCACAACCTCGGGACCGATGACCATCGACAAGCCGGTAGAACACCTCGTGCTCCAGTGGAGCCGCATCGAGGATGAAAAGAACCTCCTCGATCCTGACGGCGGCCGCCTATTTCACGAACAACTCCCCGGGGTCAACTGATTGGTCAATCAGGTCGCTCGCGGCCGACCGGGAGATGAAGATTCTCTCTATTTTGCATAATTTTTGCATGGCATTAGGTGCGGTTTCACCCCTTGGAGAACTTTAGACGATGAACCTGATACTGACCAAACACGACATAGGGAAACTCGAGGAGATCATCTCGGAGCAGCTTCTCGATTCAGGCGCCGAACATGTGGTCCTGACGGATCTATCGGGCAATCTGATCATGGAGCGCGGTTCGTTGGAGATGCAGGACATCTTCTCGCTGGCGGCGGTTTCGGCGGCCAATTTCGCGGCCACTGCCGAAATAGCCAGACTCATCGGAGAAGATGACTTCGCGCATTTGT
>JAKAJS010000253.1 GCA_021813685.1 Deltaproteobacteria bacterium
GGACCCGAAAAAACATGGCACTACAATGAGATTTTTGACTATGGCTCTCCTGAAATTATTGGTGTTTTCTGACGCAGCAAGCGCCAAACGACCAATTTTGGATCTCAAAATGTTAAACTTGGGCTAGTACCAGCCGAATCGCCGTAAACATCCAACACCCGCACTTAGCCGCTGGCCACGCTCTCAGCGTAGCCGGTCAGTTGGGGTGTGTAGTTAGACCCGATATTATGCGGCGCGCCAATGATCAGGATTGCCTTTGTTTGTGTTTCTGACCCGCGCAATAAGAGGTTTATGTCCCAGGCGTTTTGCTTCGGCAACAGCAGCAGCCTGAGTCTGGTAGTCAGTGTCAGTTACTCGCGTTCCGTGCGCATATTCCAAAACATAGTGCGTAATAGCACTTCCTTCGGGACGACCTGTGGGTTGGGGTTCTACATATACGTTCGCCATAACTTTCCTCCCGTGAAAATGGCATAGCACCAAACACGTCCAATGAGAAGATCGCCTGCGAAGCAAAACGGAGTCAGGTGAAGCTTCTGGTTCTTCTCAACTTGACGGTTTCTCTAAAAAATACCATGAGGGGGAACTGTATTGATCGTAGCGGATTTGTATTAAAGCATGTTATACAATCCGCCGTGTTCCACGGTACCATAAATTCAACATCTAATCAATTCCTCAGCCGCCAAATTCCAGAAGACCGGTTGAGCTAACGCGCCGAGCGCGGCGAGGTTGCGTCGCCAGTTCTCGATAAATTTCATCGATTCCTTCTTAATCCAATCCTCAAAGCCCTCCCGATCGGTATGTTGGTCATAGTCCATGCCATATTCATCGACCTTTTCGAGGAAAAAATCGGCGAGGTCGGCAGAACAGGAACCAAGCGCGCCCGCGAGGCCGAATGCAGCGGAAAGGAACCAGTCGTCGGAAAGCTCCGATTCAAAGTGAATATCCCAATCCCACAGGTCCATAATAATCGAACCCAAAGGCATAAATTCACCGAGGCGCCTTTTGAAATCATCAAGTTTATCGTCTTCAAGCATCGCCAGCTCCCTGTGATAATGTACGCTATCGAAGGATCTTGTTGTAGACCTCAAAAAGAAGGGGGACTTTTATTGCGATCCGCGCCTCGACACCCGGGGAAGATAAAAGCGTGAGCGAAGAAAAGCTCTCTTTTTGGCGTCCGACCACGGGCACTTCCCCTTTTTCCCGCTCGGATCGGATTCTATCCTCCTGTGCTTTTCCTCGTTTTTCGCCCCTCGCGATCCGTCAGTGAGCTGCTTCCAGGTAGTATCCATTGGGCTGGGTACACTCACAGTCGTCACCGGCACATAATGCTCCGGGAAAGCACGCCATCCGGCCGCTTTTGGTCTTCTCTTTGGTCCAAAGGTGGTCTCCTTCGTTGCATTTTGCCAGCCCTTTCAGGCTTCCTGCCTGTGACAACTGGTATGCCCACTTCATGTCATCATTGCGGTATATCGTATATGCTTCTCCGAGATATCCCGCCTTGTAGAGTTCATAGGCCTCCTCAAGCCGGTCTTTTCGGTACATCTCATAGGCCATTCGTCCCGTTTCCGTGTTCGACCAATTTGCCGATATCTTTTGGTCGGCAAATTGGGTTTGCGCATCGGCATATCCAGAGCTGTAGCCGGCAGAGTAAGCCGCATGGTGGGTGTAGAATCCGAAGCCTACCAGCGTTCCGGCAGCCACCACGATGCATGCGGCCAGGGCGATGAAGATGTTTCGCCATTCACGCACGATGACCGCCCGTTGGATGGATTTGCTTGCATCCTCCACGAGCTTCGCCGCGGCCTTGTTGACGCTTGCAACAGCCTCCGTTTCGGCGTTTTGCGCCGCTACGCTCGTCGCCTTCTCGATTATGGCCGGGATCTTCTTGTATTCCGTTTCGTAGTGTTGCAGGGCCATCAGAATAAGCCAGAGCGCATCGTTATTCTTAAGACCCAGGGCGTCCCGCACCCGGTAGAGGTCTTGCCGTTCGGCGTCGGTCGGAAGTCTACCGAGAAGCTTTTCAAAACTCTTATCAAGCTCGCCCATCGATTACGATCTCCATCATCTTCTTTACTTCGTTTCGCCAGCGCGTGAGTTCCGCGCGGTTACCGATCGGCAACTCTTTTAGCGCCCTGGTGATACTCAATCGTTTATTGTAAATGTCATCGCTCACCCGGTCGGCCAGGTCGGGGAATGTGAGAGATCTTCCGCCCCGCTCCTCCACCGAGACCCGCAAATTCGACTCATTGTAGAGTTCGAATTTTTTTTCCTCTCCGAAGTGTCCATTGCGTACCACATGGATATCCGTGGTCTGAAGGGTTGTCATGTATTCTTTGAGGAGCTCCAGACTATCCCGCTGACGGTTTATCACCCAAAGAGTTACCAGCTTTCGCTTAAGCTCTTTAAGCGTGCTGCTAAGCGTTCCACTATACGCGTTCACTCCATTGTTATTTCTGGCCGCTGTATTTACGACCACAACGCTATCGGGCTTTTCGTCGCACAAGTTCACCAGATCGATCCACCCGTTTGCCTCATCCATATTGATAAGTGAGGTTTCAATGCTGTCCTTGTATGATCTCCATGCGTCGGGATTCGAGGTGTCCGTTTCGATCAGAAGTACGCTTTCACCACGGTCTTGCAGATAATCGACCGTAGCCATCGTAACGAGAGATTTACCTACGCCACCCTTGCTGCCGCCAATGAGATAGATACTTTTTGCCATATCTTTCATTCCACTTTCGTTAGATATCTTCGGTGTCAGGTGCCGGGGTGAATGTCGCCTGGCCCTTCGCAGCTTGTACGACGGTTTGGGCCTTTTTCGCCGGTTTCTTTGTTTTCGTTTTCACCCGCTGCAAGTAGCTCTTAAGGGTCGGCGTGATGATGTCGATACCCTCACCGCAAAGAGATTCGGCTATCTGCTCCAATGTGTATCCTCGCTTTTGCAGTGACACTATCTCTTTGGAGAGCAGTTTTATTGTTTCCTGCTTACTGTGATCCTGCTTCTTTTTTTCGACGGGAGGCATGGCGCGAAGTTTTGCCGCGATAGCCTCGACTTCCTCCGTGGTATATCTTTTTGGCGTGGATTTCATAGTATATCCCTTTGCATATTTGGATTCGGGGGAGAGTATAGAGCAATTCATAGGATTGCACAAATTAATTGCAAACCGCACTAAGAGTAGCCTATATTGGAGCCAACTATCGCTTGTGTGGTAGGGGTTACAGGATGGGAACCGCTATACATTCCGCTTTCGCTCCATGCATACCGGTTCACGCCATGGCGCTCGGCGCTTCGCTTCTCGACACCATGGCTCATCATCCTGCCCCCTCAAACGCCGGGGAGGGCTTAAAAAAACCAAACGCAGAGTATGGAGTTTTCATGCAAGCAGAAGCACGAACGGCCCAGGTAAACATTCGCATAACGTCCGCCGAGATGGAGACACTCAGGGTAAACGCCTCGACCGCCGGGATGACGGTTTCAGAATACGTTCGACGCCGCGCCCTGGGTCACACAATCACGGCGCAATCGGATGTGGCCGTTTTAAAGGAGCTGCGCCGGCTGGGAGGCCAGATCAAATATATCTACACCCAAGGCGGGGAAGCACTGGGGCAGGATACGGCGAGCGCTTTGCACGCGGTTGAAAATTACGCCCGCTCTTTAAAAATGGAATTGGCCCGTGGTAGGCAAAAAAATTAAAAACCCGAAGAAAAGCGCCTCCAAGTCCCAGCGAGTAAAGGGCCTGGCCGACTACATCCGCCAACCGGAGCGAGAGGGAGGGGGCAAGGAGAAATGCGTCTATTCCGGCAGCCGTGGGTTCGTGTCGGAAAGCTTTGACGACCAGAAGGAGGAGATGATCGCCCTGGCGGAGGGCGCCCCTTTAAGTCGAGATCCGATATCCCACTACATGCTCAGTTGGCGCGAGGGTGAAATACCGACAGAGGCCCAGGTTGAGGAAGCCATCGATACAGTTCTTCAAGAACTCGGACTGCAGAACCACCAGTGCATTTTCGGACTGCATAACGATACCGACAACATGCACTTGCACATTGCCGTAAACCGCATCCATCCGGTCACTCTTCGCGCCGTCGATCCCAATCACGGATGGGACATAGAAGCGATTCATAAAGCGGTTGCGAGGATCGAACATGCCCAGGGATGGAAGCGGGAAAAAAACGGCAGGTACTTGGTGCGGGATGGAGAGGTCCTAAAGAGCACCTCGAAGGAAAAAAAGGCACGGCAACCGAGCCAACGGGCGAAGGAGTTCGAGCACAGGACCGGGGAGAAATCGGCGGAGCGAATCGGCATCGAATCCATTCCGGCGATAATCCGCGAGGCGTCTTCCTGGGACGATCTACACCGGCGCATGGCCGCGGCCGGCATGAAGTACGAGCGAAAAGGGAGCGGAGCTGTGATCGTTATTTCCGATCAACGGATCAAGGCCAGCACCGCCGACCGGGGCGCATCGCTTAAAAAACTCGAACGGCGCTTCGGCCCGTACCGGGGGCCCCTGGAGTATCTGCCCTTAGCGGACATCGGCGCCAAGCCTCTTGCAAGCTCGAAGCCCGCGCCCGGCTGGGAGAACTATCAACAGGAGAGAACGGAGCACTACGCCGCAAAAAAGGCCGCTTTCTATGTTCTCGGGTCCCGCATCGAGGCGGAGCGAAAAGCGCTTTTTTCGGAGCACAAAAAAGAGCGCGACGCGATTTTCACGCGCAATTGGAAAGCCTACGGTTCGGTACTGTATGTGGGCCTGACACTGGAGGTGTTCCGAAGTACTATCGCCGCACAGCATGCCGTCCAAAAGGCCGAGTTACTTTCCCGGCACCGGGAGGCCCGCGAGCTGCTCCGGCAAGAGTTTTCACCCTTTCCCGACATCGAGACCTGGCTTGGCCGGCAGGGCCTCGAGCATCACTGGCGATACCGGCACGATGGACAAGGCTTGGCTGCGAGCATCGAGGGGGAGGGACCTCCCCGCGCGATCTCGCCCGGGGACATAAGAGATTTCGACTACCAGGTGCGCAATGGCGCCGTGTTCTTTTCGCGCCACGGGGAGGACGAGGCGGCTTTCATCGACCGGGGCAGACGTATCGATGTGCGCGACGTTACGAGCCGCGACAGCGTCTTGGCCGCCCTGCAGCTTGCTGCGCAAAAGTGGAGCAGTATCAACATATCCGGCGACGACGAGTTCAAGGACCTCTGCGTCAGCCTGGCGGTGGAACACGGCTTCCGGATCTCGAATCCCGATCTGCATGAGCGGGTACAGAAAGAGCGGGACAGCCGGGAGATACGCATACGGGGTCGTGGTCGTGGTCGGAGCAGAGCGCGACAGCGAGAAAGGGAGATAGAGATAGAGGCCCCGGAGGTGGAGCGGGAGCTGGAAGGGCCGGAACTTTAAAAACCGGACCTCGGACTATGGCGACGATTCGTTCATCAAGGTTTTCGCAGCTTCGGAAAAATGATTGAGATTCCATCAAAGGGGGGGTGATATGACAGCGCAAATGGAAGAGATACTGATACTGGAAGGGAAAAAGACGGGGATGGCCTTTTGTCCTCTCCTGCCGATTTCTTCAGGCCGCGAAGGGTTGTTGGAACTGATGACCTCCTGTCCTTTTTCGGACCCGATCTCTTCAGGCCGCGTGGCGGTGACTCCGGAGGCGACTTTTCATGAACGCATCGAGACGGGGGAGTGGCCTTCGGATCTACTGTCAACCGCATGCTGGCGGCGCTACATAGGCACGTGGGAGATCAAAGACGGAAGACTCTATCTTAACGAGCTGGTCGGTTGCTTCCACATAGTAGGCGGAGGGCCGCTATTTGCCGATTGGGTCACGGCTGTTCTGCGCATCAGGGAGGGCAAAGTTCTCCGGTCTATCCACATGGGTTATGCGTCGGTATTCGAGAGCGAACTTCACATCAAGGTGGAGGGCGGAATTGTCGTAGGGAAACGTCGAATCGACAACACGAAGAAAAAGTTCGATTGGAACGAACTGGCTCGCGCCAATTTGCCCGGCGATGAGAATCGCTTCGACGGGGACGATTTTCAGTCGGGGGACGAAATCGTAGTAAATTGAAATTTTATCAAGTAAATTAGAAAAATTACCCGGCTGAACCACCGCTAAATTGCTGGAGAGGGGCAGAAGACCTTCATGCCACGACTAACCGAACAGGAACGACAAGAGATCATTCGCTTTATCGAGGCCGACAAGCCGTTGCCGGACAAGTACCGCTTTCTGCTATTCGATGAAAAACGTGAGGTAGAGCTGGTCTGGAACGGCAAGAGGAGCGAGGTCTGCAACATCGTTCTGCCCTTCCAGGTCATCGAGCAGGTGGACGAACCCCGTGCCGAAAAAGATACCCGAATTCAGATGAACATGTTCGATCTGGACCCGCGCGGTCGGCAGCTAAAGGGGTGGACGAATAAGCTGATTTGGGGTGACAACAAGCTGGTCCTCTCCAGCCTTAAAAATGGCCCGTTACGCGAGGAAATTGAAAAACAGGGCGGTATCAAACTTATCTACATCGACCCTCCCTTCGATGTTGGCGCAGATTTCTCAATGGACATCGAGATCGGCGGTGACACCTTCACCAAAAAGCCAAATATCCTGGAAGAGATCGCTTACCGTGACACTTGGGGAAAAGGGGCAGATTCCTTCATTGCGATGATTTATGAGCGATTAATGATAATGAGGGATTTATTGGCTGAGGATGGATCGATTTATGTGCACTGTGATTGGCGACTAAGCGGGATGGTTAGATGTGTGCTCGATGAAGTATACGGTTCTAACAACTTTGTTAATGAATTGATTTGGAAACGAACTAGTGCACACAGTGATGCAAAACAGGGAGCGCGCTTTTTCGGAAAGCAACACGATACGATTTTTTACTATCGACGAGGCAATCCATTCATTTTCAACACGCTTTTTACTGAATATGATGATGAATATGCACGTACCAATTACAATTTGACAGATTCTGATGGACGTAGATTTAAGTCAACCGATTTGACAGCTGCTAAGCCAGGTGGGGATACGTTATATGAATGGAAAGGGAGAAAGCCAGCCCCTGGTCGATATTGGGCATATTCGAAAGCAAATATGGAAGACTTCGAGCGGAAAGAGCTTTTGCATTACACGGGTACAGGATTACCTCGTCTTAAGCAGTATTTAGATGAAATGCCTGGTGTTTCTTTGCAAGACTTGTGGATTGATATTCCGCCTGTTCAATCAGGAGCGAGATCCAAGGAACGGATTGGCTATCCAACCCAAAAGCCCGAAGCCTTGCTGGAACGTATCATTAAAGTCTCATCCAACGAAGGTGACCTTGTGGCTGACTTTTTTGGTGGCTCAGGCACCACCGCTGCTGTGGCTGAAAAACTGGGACGCAAGTGGATTCTATCCGACCTGGGCAAATTCGCCGTCCATACGACACGCAAGCGCCTGATCGGTGTACAGCGGCAACTGAGGGCTGGAAACAAGGACTACCGCGCATTTGAAATTCTCAACCTGGGTAAATACGAGCGACAACACTACATCGGGGTCAATCCCAACCTGCGCGAAGCCGAACAACAAAAGCAGTTGGAGCAAAAGGAAGCCGCCTTCCTCGACCTGATCCTGCGGGCCTACCGCGCCGAGAAGACTGAAGGCTTTACAACATTCCACGGCAAAAAGGGCGGACGGCTTGTGGCGGTCGGTCCCGTGAATCTGCCGGTGACACGCCTGTTTGTTGAAGAGATCATCCTGGAATGCCGGAAGAAACACATCACAAAGGTGGACATCCTGGGCTTTGAATTCGAAATGGGGTTGTTTCCCAATGTGCTGGACGAGGCCCGCGCCAAGGGCATCGACATCTCCCCTAAATACATCCCTGCCGAGGTGTTCGATAAACGGGCTGTGGAACGGAATCAGGTGGTCTTTCACGACGTGGCGGCCATCGAGGTAAAGCCGCGCTTCAAGAAAAACAGCATCGCAGTAGAGTTGACCGACTTTTCAGTTTTCTATTCGCAAGATTCCATCGCCGCCGCTGAAGCCGGCCTGAAGGACAAAGCCAGCAAGATCGTGGTGGACAAGGGGCAGATCGTAAAAGTGAGCAAAGACAAAAATGGCATAGTAAGCCGCGAGGTGCTCACAAAAAAATGGACGGACTGGATTGATTACTGGGCGGTGGACTTCAATTTCGAGAGCAAACGTGAAATCGTCCGCGTGAAAAACGAAGAAAACAACGAGTGGGAGGAGCGTTGGACCGGGGATTACATCTTTGAAAACGAGTGGCAATCCTTCCGCACCAAGAAGGAACGCAAGCTGGAACTGACCAGCGTTTTTCACGAATGCCTGTCGGGCCGCCGCAAAGTGGCAATCAAGGTTGTGGATATTTTCGGCAACGATACGATGAAGATCCTCGAAATCAATGTGGGGGGCAGATCATGAAGCGAGACGATGTCCTTGCCATCTTAAAGGAATTTAAGCGGGACCGCGCGGAAGAATACGGCATTCTGGAAATAGGGGTGTTTGGTTCGGTTGCGCGGGACGAGGCTGGAGAAGACAGCGACGTTGATATCTGCATAAAGACCAGGACCCCCAATCCTTTCGCCCTGGTCCATATCAAGGAAGAAATCGAGCAGCGGGTTAAAAGGCGTGTCGAAATCATTCGGGTACGGGAAAAGATGAACCCTTTTCTTCGCGAGCGTATAGAGAGGGAAGGCCGCTATGTTTGACAAGGACCTCGTTATTTCGATACTCACACAGATCGACGAGGCCCTTGAAAAAATCTTGACCCGCGCCGCACGGATTCGAAGCGCGGACGATTTCACCGACTCGCCGTCCGGGATGGAGACGTTGGATAGCATTTGTATGCTCTTTATTGCAGTGGGCGAAGCTTTGAAGAATGTCGATAAGATCACGAGCGGCAAGCTTCTCCCTCAATATTCCGAGATCGATTGGACGGGCGCCATCGGGTTTAGAGACATCATCGCTCATCATTATTTCGATGTTGATGCCCAACAGGTATTTTGGATATGCGCCCATGAAGTGGGACCGCTGTCGGCGACCATCAAAAAGATGATAAGGGAGTTGCACTGATGGCCCTGCACAAGGATTTCCCCGAGTCTCCCTACTCACTTCTCGATCCTTCCGTCCGCTGGTTTCCGGCAGATGAGGCACTGCGCGAAACCAGCATGGATAAGCTTATGCCGCCGCTTGTGCCGCAACTGCGCCGGAAGGTAAGGGAGTGGCGGGACAGTGGCTACGTTGGCGCAACGGATACCAGCAAGAGCTTACTCAACTGGTGGTTTAACACCCCACACCTCTTGCCGCGAGCCGATGGCGCAATGATCGAGTTCCAGTATTACTTCGCCCAACGCGAGGCGCTCGAAACGATTATCTATCTGTACGACGTGGCGGGTGTGCTGGACAAATACGACCTGATGCGCTTCGACAGTTCCGGCTCCGTCTCCACCGGCATGTTCGATGAAACCTGGCGGCGCTTCGTGGTGAAAATGGCGACAGGCGCCGGCAAAACAAAAGTACTTAGCTTGGCGTTGGCCTGGAGCTTCTATCACAAGCTATACGAAGCGGGGTCGCAACTTGCCCGTAACTTTCTTGTCATTGCTCCGAACATCATCGTCTTGGACCGCATCTATAAAGACTTTCAGGGGTTGCGCATTTTCTTCGAGGACCCGGTCATCCCTGATAACGGCGTGGACGGGCGCAATTGGCGGGATGATTTTCAACTGACCCTACACGTTCAGGACGAAGTGCGCATCACCCGGGCCACCGGCAACATCTTTTTGACGAATATACACCGCGTCTTCGCCGGAAATGACATTCCCCCTTCTCCCGATGATGAAGACACGATGGAGTATTTTTTAGGCAAACGGCCAAGCGGAGCTACCACCGACTCCAAAGTGGATTTGGGCATGATCGTGCGCGATATCGACGAATTGATGGTGCTAAATGATGAGGCGCACCATATCCATGATCCGCGCCTGGCGTGGTTTAAATCTATCGAAGATATCCACAACCGCATGAAGCAAAAAGGGACCGCCCTTTCCCTGCAGGTGGATACGACTGCCACGCCCAGGCATAACAACGGCGCAATTTTCGTCCAGACCGTCGCCGATTATCCTCTGGTGGAAGCTATCTCGCAAAACGTGGTCAAGCACCCGGTGCTGCCCGACGCGGCCAGCCGCGCCAAGCTCATGGAGCGGCAGAGCGCCAGGTATACCGAGAAATACGCGGACTATATTCATTTGGGTGTGCTCGAATGGCGGAAAGCCTATGCTGAACACGAGAAAATGGGCAAGAAAGCCATTCTGTTCGTAATGACCGACGACACCCGCAACTGTGATGATGTGGCCGCGTATCTTGAAGCCAACTATTCCGATCTGAAAGATGCGGTGCTGGTCATTCACACGAAGAGTAACGGCGAGATTTCCGAATCAACGTCAGGCAAAGCCAAAGAAGAAATGGATTTGCTGCGCAAACAGGCCAACGAGATCGATGGGCTGGAAAGCCCTTACAAAGCCATTGTATCCGTGATGGTGCTCAAAGAGGGGTGGGACGTTCGCAATGTAACCACCATCGTGGGCCTGCGGCCCTATTCCGCGAAGAGCAACATTCTGCCTGAGCAAACCCTGGGACGCGGCTTGCGTAAAATGTATCCCGGCGACGTTGAAGAATACGTAAGCGTGGTCGGGACTAATGCCTTTATGGAGTTTGTGGAATCCATACAGGCCGAAGGGGTGGTCCTGGAGCGCAGGCCGATGGGAGAAGGCACGGAACCCAAAACACCGCTGGTGGTGGAGATTGATAAAGAGAACGCCAAAAAGAACATCGACGCGCTGGATATTGAAATTCCGATCCTCACGCCCCGCGTCTATCGGGAATATAAGAACTTGGCTGCATTGGATGCGGGCGCACTCGGTCATGTAAAAGCGACCTACCGACAGTTCAGTGAAGAGGAACAGCGTGAAATCGTCTTCAAGGACATTACCACTGGCGAGGTGACACACACCACTATCCTCGATACGGCGGGCATTGCGGACTATCGCAGCGTGATCGGCTATTTCGCGCAGACGATCATGAAGGAATTGCGCCTGGTCAGCGGCTACGACGTGCTTTACGAAAAGGTCAAAACGTTTGTGCGAGACCACTTGTTCGACCGGCAGGTGGAACTTGAAAGCCCGAATACGCTGCGAAACCTGTCGGAATTGGCGGCCACCAAGACCACTATCGAGACAATTAAAAAAGCGATCAACGCGCTTACAGTTCAGGACAAGGGCGATGCCGAGATTCGGGACACCATCAAGCTGCGCGAAACCCGGCCATTTGTCGCCAAAGAGCAGGGATACCTGATCCCCAAAAAGAGCATCTTCAATAAGATCATCGGAGACAACAACTTCGAGTTGCTCTTTGCTCGCTTTTTGGATGACTGCGATGACGTAATTTCTTATGCTAAAAACTACCTGGCAGTGCGTTTCAAGCTGGATTATGTGAACGCTGACGGGGATATTTCCAACTATTACCCCGACTTTCTTGTGAAATTAAACGGTAATCGGATTTTCATTGTCGAGACCAAAGGGCAGGAAGACCTCGACGTGCCGTTAAAAATGCAGCGACTTCGGCAGTGGTGCGAAGACATTAATCGAGTGCAGGCGGATGTGAGATACGATTTTGTTTTCGCAGATCAGGGAAGCTTCGAGAAGTACAAGCCAGGTTCATTCGAACAATTAGTTGATGGTTTTAGGGAGTACAAAGGAACCAACATGGCGAAGAGATAATTGGACAATTCCCCGCATTCCATCTAGAAGGAGTTAAAAATGGGGAGTTACAACCAAAGAGAGAAAGAATGGAAGAATATGATCAATGACTTATTCTCTCAAATGGAGACAATCGTACACGATTGCGATTTAGAAAATCGCGGATATATATGTAAATCATTAAAGGATAATACTACTAGCGTGACATTAGCTATCGCGTACGATAGTAAATATTATCGTTCATATTCTTATCAAATAACATATTCACATGATATCTCATGTGGAAAAATCAATATTATGACCTTAAATAAGTATGGTAACATTATTGATAATAAAGTCTATTCCCATTCAATCAGCTTAGAAGATATGAAAGCAGAAATGAATGCTTCTGTCCCGACACGAAGTCTGAAGGATTTTGTTGATTTCGTCATAAGGGATGCAGAAAATTGAAGCTCGGGTGATGCTTTCGGAGGATTGCTTGTCTGCGGTTATCGGGATTCCCTTCGGAAGGGAAAATTGCCCGAAACAAGGTAAGGCCGCCCGAAAGCGGGATTGGAGGACACGCCAGGTTGTGGTTTTATGTTAACCTGGGAGTGGCGAGCTGGTAGCAATGAGCATGGAGCTGGTGGACCTGGCGAGGAACCGTATCCGAGCGTCGGCCAGGTGAGGGAAAACCTGCCGGCGGAAAAGACTGGTCAGCCCCGAGAAGAGATCGTATAGTGTAGGAGAAAGTGAAACGTGGAAGCGGGGCCGCCCCTGCCCCCCTTGGTGCCCCCGTTTCGAAGGCTCTGCCTCAGGGAGTTTCGATATGGCGCAAACGCCGGTGACGTTGCGGCTAAAAGGCATTCTTCAAACGGGCGAGGTCTCGCTCAATGGGAAGCCCCTTTCCCCGGAGAAAAGCCTTGGGGTTTTTGCAATCCAGCCCTACAGGGTTTTAGTGGGGCTACGGCGGATCGGGACCCGCTCAACTCGCCCTGGACGTCCTTCTCGATGTCCTGCCGGAAAAGAAGGCCATGGCCTTTATCAGGACTTGGCTATGACTTCAAGTGGAAGTTTATAGCCAATCTTCCGGGGAAAGATTTTGAAACGGAGCTTAACGTTTCCGGATGGCTTAACGAGGCGCTTAGCACCGGCTAATGGTGATAGCTCGTCGGGATGGCGGCGAGGACCTGGAGCTTTTTGTCATCAATGGCGCGCGTTTTTAAAGGAGGAAGTCATGCCATACGTTCGTCCCCAAGACGTGACCGCCCCACGAGAACACTGGACACTACACAGCGTGATCGTTGAAGGCCAAGCGAACGAACAAGC
The DNA here is from genome assembly GCA_021813685.1 of Deltaproteobacteria bacterium. Taxonomy (GTDB): domain Bacteria; phylum Desulfobacterota; class Syntrophobacteria; order Syntrophobacterales; family Syntrophobacteraceae; genus SbD1. The sequence goes on from JAKAJS010000253.1 coordinate 13,059, forward strand.
CTACGCGCTCGGCACTTGGGACGATGACAGGTGCATCGGGGCACGATGGAACGGTAATGACGACAATGAGACAGGTTGGCCTAGGGTCTATACGCATCCATGCTGGCACATACTAGACGAAAAATTATGGGATGCTGTGATCGCCTTATTGCCAGATTATCGCGATAAGATACGCGCGATGCGCTTTTTAGCCGGTGAGGACGTTTAAGCTGTGTCAGCCTCAGCAATGATGACAGGTTTGCCGGGATCGCGGCGAAGTCCTGAAGCTTTTTGTCACCAAAAACTAAGATAACACCACCCCATTCTGCTCTTAGCATACCCTTAGCTGTCCTGTAAACCTTATTCGGTCTTATTCGGTCTCGCCATGGCGCCAAAAGTGGTGAATCTAATTTTATGTGGTATTCCCGTAGATGGAATCTCAACTTCCTTGCCGAGTTACAGAACCAAAATCCAAATTATTCATAGTTTGTGCTGGCTTAGACGTTTTCCGCTGCCACGAAATGAAGTATCCATCTTCTGCAAGTCCCCAGTCAGGATTGTTTACAGATACCAGGTTACCCATTCTTGTTGGTACCGGGCTGGAGTTGAATCCAAAAAACTCGATATTTGGCTTCACTTCTTCCCGTGAAGAAAAAATGACATTTATTTGGTGAGTTAGCATGCCCATATAATTGTTCAGACTTCCGGGATCATACTCGTAACTCACTCTTCTATACTCTATCGCAGGCTCAAACCCTACCAGAACCTTTTCTTCCTCGTTAGAAGCATTTCTTAATGATTGATCTGGTTTTAATGTCAATTGGAAATCGAATTCCAGCGATTCTCCATTCACCTTGCAATACTCAGATGTTGGTTTTTTCCCATGGATCTCATCAAGTGGGACATCATTAACGAAGACATCAAACTTAAATTTACGCAGCAGTTCGCTCGGCCCAAAACATTTGTAACTTACACTTATATTAAATGTTTGTTCATCATTTTGGTGTGGAACCTCCAAAAAATATTTCGTTTTGTTATCGATACATACAATGTCATCACCACTCAGTGTCTCTGGGCTAGCGCCGTGCGCAGCCTTTTCATTGTCTTTAAGTATCTGAAAATAAATTACATTAGTAAAACCTTTTCTATATATCGTTCCAATAGTATCTAGCAAATCGCGACCTATTGTTCTGGTAAAATCTTGATATTCATAATCTGGATTCGTTACACTTTTCTTGCCAATGGCATTCATTACCTGTACGCTTTTGTCTTTAAGATCGTTGGGACTTAGTATATCAACATATTCATCTCCAAATAAGATGCGAGTAATACGCTTTTCTATAAGGTCTTGAAATTCGGTCAATTCAATGCAAATCCCTACGACACCTGCTATCATCAAGGCCATCCCTATATGGGAAACTGCGCTGCATAGAGCGTCAACTGATATACCCTGTTTTATCACGTCAACGAATAGTGTCAATAGAAGACCAATCAAAAAAACTATGGCGACTGTCTTGCCGATTTTTCTCCAGAGTTTAGCGAAGAGTTTTAAATTCATATATCCCCATTTGTTCTAAAGGAGTCTTCTTTTTTCACGGGTTCCACGGGAAAACCTGTGAAAATGCACTTCTACAACTTTTACCATAGACTGTATCGAGGAGCAACTGGACTCTCAAATCGCATTCCCGCCAGAAAAGCTCTATTTTGTATTATAGGGATGTAGTAACAGCCAAGTACCTGAAAGTACATAGAAAAATAATCGGTATTGTATTATGATTTATAATGGAAGCCTTTGCTGGTGGCCCGGAGCTGGTAACGATGCAGCCGGTATGGTCGGAAGATAAGAAAAAAGTAATTTGGCTGAACTAACATCATGTGATAAATTGTAAGATCGTCGGGTTCCGAATTTTCGAAACCCGCCCAAATGTACCCAAGCAGAGGAGGGGTAATATGTTGACCCAATCACTACCAATTGAAGAGAAAGATGCAGTGGTCGTTCTGGCCCCTAGTGAAATCGAGAGGCTGAGGAAGAATGAGATCCTGGAACACGTGCTATTACAGGCCTCCGAGGCTAAAACGGTTTCAGGATACAGCCGGATGCATCATCGGCATTCGAAAACTTCCAATCTCTGAGGTGCATCAAAGCCAGCCGGCCTCCCGAGTTGATTTCACTAACTCATGGCCCAGATTTTCTGCCGGGCAAAGAGGGGGTGCCTTGTCTACCTTGTCTCTGAACTCCTTTCTGCTGAAGATAACGAACCGGTGTAACTTCAGATGTGACCGTTGCTATTTCAGACATCAGGCTGACCAATCGTATAGGTCGCGTCCAAATGACATGAGTTTGGGCAAAGTTCGCCTTTTTGCCGAAAGCATTCGAGAATATGTGCGTTCACGAAAGCTTGACTGCATAAATGTACTTTTCCATGGTGGGGAACCTCTACTCGTTGGAGCACGATACTTCGAGGAGGCTGTTCAGATAATTTCGCGCAGTATTCCGGCTAACTGTAAGCCAATCTTTGCACTCCAAAGCAACGCATCACTTTTGGATCAACACATTGTAGAAACACTCTCTCGATTAGATATTTCGATCTCGGTCAGCCTGGACGGCGAGAAAAGCGCTCAGGATCGGCACAGGGTCTTTGCCGATGGCTCCAGTTCATTCGATGTCGTCACCGGGAACATAAAAACCTTACTTCTAGGCCAACATACGAAGCACCTTTACAAAGGAATACTTGCTGTTATAGACCTGCACGATGACCCGATCACAACCTTCGATTTCCTGTCAAGCATGACTAACTCCGGTGTTGACTTTTTGCTTCCCGACGGCACCCACGATGATCCACCTCCTGGAATTTCGAAGGAAGACTTTCGATCCAATTCTGCTTATGCCGACTGGCTCATACCCATTTTTGATAAATGGTTTGACCGAGGGATTCGGAAACCTTCCATTCGTTTTTTCGAAAATATTTTGACACTGCTTGTAGGAGGTAGATCAAACGTTGAAGGTTTGGGCGAACAGTCCCTTTCCCTTTTGACCATTGAAACGGATGGCGAGATCCGAGATTCGGATGTACTATCTGTAGCCTTCGAACACGCCGCCCGGTTTGGCACAGGGGTTTACCTGGGGGGAAACTGTTTTACTGACTTGCTGGGTTCCGAGATTTTCCACAAGCAGGAAGCTCTCTATTTGCCTTCGTCGCTTAGTACCGAATGCCAGGCATGTTACTGGCGTGTTATATGTGGTGGGGGACTGTTGCCACACAGGTACAGTGCCAAAAGAAGTTTTGATAACCCTAGTATCTACTGCGGTAATATCAAAACACTAATCTCCCATATCCGGGAAAGATTTCTTGGACTCATATCACACACACAATCAACCACCTTTAAACCTCATTCGACTGATCGCATCAACTACATGGATGGAGCATCAGACTTTTTGCGAAATTGGGATCTTTCATTGGAGCCATATAAGGGATGCGTTAAAATGGCAAAAGGAGATCAAGGAAATATTTGTGAATCCGGGCGATTAGATGACCCTACTGCCTTTTCATTGACGCCCATACACCCACAATTTTATGAATGCATTGAGGAGGGGATAAGGGATCTAGTGACTGTACTGGTTGAGGATTTGAATTGTGTTACCTACTCTAGCTGCCAAGGCCATGAACTGCCGGATGGTAGGGTTCGGCACCGTAATGTAGGCATACTATGTCGTGATCAGGCGGAGCAACTCTTTCTGCAAGAGTTTTTTAAGAGACTTGTTGCAAGTTCGGGTCTTGCCCAACCAAAGATTTCAACTGATTGGTTGGAATCCGAGGAAGACCTTTTTAGAACTGTCGAGATTATTTTCGAAGATGATTCGACTGACCCAGCAAACTATGAATCCTCCCTTGAGAAAGACTACCACCATTTTGTGGAGAATTTGAAACTTGTGTCAACCTCCGCAGATTTCTGTCCGAACGCGTCCAGGGCAAATCTACTAGGAAGGCGGGGCTTACATAAAAAGATAAAATCGAAAGCGCGGACACAATGAGTGACTCATTTTTGTGCACAGCGGAAGAAGTTCTATCCCTCAATTTTGATGAGAAAACTTCTTCCAAATTAGTTTATAAGAGCAAGGTCGTTATGAGCGTGACGGAAAGGCCTTATCTTCGAATGCTCCTTTCCCAGTTTGAAAATATGTGCCTCCGGAGGGTATTGGAGGTTGGATTTGGTTTGGGGATCTCTGCGGAGATTATCCAGAAGACTATCCGTCCAATCGAGACTCACGATATTATTGAAATCGAATCTAGTTTATTCCAGGATCTATGTGAGTTTGGCTTGAGGTATCCTATTGTTAGACCCATTCATGGTAACTGCTACACTTATGACTTTAGGGGGGAATACGACTTTCTATTCTTCGACCCTTATGATTATATGATAAGCGATGAGGAGTACATGGACGAGAACGAATTGATGGGGTTTTATCAAACCGAGGAAGTCGCTCTTGCCTCTCGGCTGCTCAATAATGGTGGTATTCTTTGCCATCCTTTTTTTGGTGACGTCAATATGCCTGAAATTTCTGGCTTTGAGCTGCAACATTGTCATTCTGCTAAGGTGCCTGCCTTTTTATTATGGGATGGTACCGAGTGCGAAACGGCTCAGATAGGGTATTATGTAAAGCAGGATTGAGTTTCCACCTGTATGGAACCAGTTGGGCGAGGCCCCGGTTTTTCATTTTTGGTGTTCGTTTTTTCTCAAATCAGAATCCGCTCGACCTCATCGAGCGAGATCAGATCGTTTCTGCGGTCATAGAGGCCGGTGGTGCGGGCGGACTCATGATTTGCCATCTGCTGGGCCACCTCCAGCTTTCCGCCGTTCCGTAAATACTCCGTGATCCCGGTCGCGCGGAAGCTGTGGCAAGAGACACGCGTGCGTACGCCGGCGTCCTCGGCGCGCCGGCCGATCATCCGGTATACGTCCTGCTGCGCCATGGGAAGGTTTGAGAGCTCGCCCGCGTGCCCGGGAGCCGTTCGGAAAAGAAACCCTTTCCCGTCCACGTCGATCCCGGCGCCGTCCAGATATTCCTCCAGGTATTCTTCAAGCTTGTGGTGGCAGGGCATATCATGGCGCTTTCCGCCCTTCTCGTGAAGCCGCACCCAGGTGCGCCGGCCCTGCAGGTAGACGTCTTCGACGCGCATCCGGGTGACCGCGCCCACCCTGGCGAAGGTGTAGACCATGGTCCCGATCATGGCCCGGTCCCGAAGGCCTACCGGCGAGCCGCAATCGATCGCTGCGAGCAGCTCGCGGGCCTCGACGGCGGAAAGGACCGGGGTCTTCCCCTTTTTCACCACGTGCTTGGGACCCTTTACCGAGCTTGCCGGGTTTTGCGTCACCACCTGGCCTGTGACCAGGTGATCGAAGAGCATCCGCAATGCCGCGAGCTTCAGCTTCACCGATGGCGCGGAGACGGTTTTAGAGAGCTCCTCGATGTAGGCGGCGACGTGCAGGGGCCTGACCAGGGTGAGGTCGCCTATCCCGCGTCCCTCGCACCAGGCGGCGAAGCCGCCGGCAGCCAGGGCGTAGGCCTTTCTCGTGTTTTTGTTTCTGATCTTCGCCGCGAAAAACTCGAGGACGCGCTCGGCTGTCCCTGGATCGGGTGCATAGAGCGCGGGAAGCGCCGTTCCCGCCCTTTTCTCCGCCGCCCGCAGGTCTTTGTCCACCCCCACCCCCTTTTAAAGTTTCATGTGTGATAACGTCCTTTAGCACACATGAAAAAGGGGCGCAACCTGGATTAAAATCCGGGGGGGCGGCGCGATCCGTGTGGCTGTGATTTGCGGGTTTGGTATCCCCGTTTCCCCTTGCCCAAATATCAACTGGATAAATCCCCGCATTCTTTCAGATATGCGCACACTCCGCATTTGTTTGCCGCTTGGAGATTTTTCAAACATTAGGGAAAACAGTCGCAAATGATAACCCTCTGATTTCTTACTATAAAAAAGGACGGGAGGATGTCCGCAAGTAGCGTCGTCGGTTGATTGTCAACTCGTATCCGATGCTATTTCGCAAGGTTAACAAACTTTTTGACAATTTTTTTTCTATTTATTTTAATAGACTCGAATAAAAAACCGGATACGGGAGATTTCCCCGTACCACAGGTTTGTATTGATGGCAGGCCTGAAATACTCACGATGATTCAGGCTTGAAAATATTTCATAGGTGATAGGGTAGCAACCGTAGCCTAATAGGAACAAGAAAGAGGACATGCCAGAAAATACTATCAATGTTTACTGCGATGAATCTTGCCATCTGGAAAAGGATGAGCATGATGTTATGGTTTTGGGTGGCATTTGGGCACCTTTGCCAAAAATCAAAGATTTTAACAACTATATTCGCAGCATCAAGGAAAAATATGGCCTACCACGCTGGCATGAGTTTAAATGGACAAAAGTTTCAAAAGGCCAACAAACTTTTTACCTTGAGCTAGTCGATTATTTTTTCTCGCAAGATGATTTGCATTTCAGGGGATTGGTGGCTCAAAACAAAGGCAGCTTAGATCACAGTCTAATAGACGGCCAGACACACGATGAATGGTACTACAAAATGTACTTTACCATGCTAAAGCAGGTCTTTGATACCCAACATCACTATAACATTTATCTCGACATTAAAGATACACGTGGAGGGAGCAAGGTTCGAAAGCTCCAGCAGGTTGTCCAAAACAGCCTTTATGATTTCGATAGCAGGATTATCAAAAAATTTCAAATTATACATTCCAGTGAAGCGGAATTAATGCAGCTCGCAGATGTTTTGATTGGTGCCCTTTCATATGTTCATCGCGATCAGATGGGCAAGGAAAAAGCCAGTCTGGCCAAAAAGGCTATTGTGAAGCGCATCCGAGAAAAGTCCGGATTTACTCTGATCAAAAACACGCTTTTGCGCGAGACGAAATTTAACCTGTTTTTGTGGCGGCCCAGAATAAACGGAATGGAGGATTAAAGGTGACTCCTCGAATCTTCCTTTCCGACCATGGTGGTGACTTCGAAGCTTTTTGCTCAGCCTGCTATCAATGTTACATGGATTTTTGGGATAATTGTCCCCAGTTTGGTGGGAAGGACATCCTTCGGGCTCTGGCCTTAGAAAATGGCCGCGAAAAAGTGTTTTGGGGTATTGTCGAAGGGCATGACAACCAAAAGCAGTTCGAAAACCTTGAACGGTACGAAAAAATCCCCTGCCTTGCCTTTCTGATCCAGGCCGTTGCGCTAAACGACGCAGACGTGAAATGGTTCCGAATTCGTCACAAAGGCAAGTTACGGGTTCAGATTTTTTCTAAGGCACACCGTTATCTTATGGTGTTGCAGGAAAGAAAAAAGGTTTTTGATTTTGTTACAGCCCACCCAATCAGCCAGAGACAACTCGACAAAAAAATGGAGCAGTATGAAGCCTCTCTGAAGGCGGAAAATGGGGTTCTCTGAAATTGGCTGCTACCCCTGAAATGACCAAGGCCGCCCATCAGGACGGCCTAGTAACTCCTTCTGCATCGTGGCAGATGAGCTTACAGTATTATTATATAATGTTAAAATTCACAAAAGCAACGAAAAATTTTCGCACGCCCCTGCGTATTTTTCTTGACGGGAAGCACGCCCCCCCCTATAAAGCCATCTATCCGGCTATATGGCTTTATAGGGGGCTACCATGAAAATATTGGCGATTGTCGCGCAAAAAGGGGGGAGTGGCAAAACTACGCTGGCCGTGCATATGGCCGTATGCGCATGCCGTCAAAATCTTCGTACAGCTTTAATTGACCTAGACCCCCAGGGTAGCGCCCACGATTGGAATGAGAGCCGCGAGGATAGGGACAAACTCGATGCCGTGAAGGCTGGTTCCGGCCACCTTGCCGCCTTGCTCAAGCAGGCCCAGGCCGCTGGAGCCGATCTTGTTATTATAGATACCGCGCCACACTCCGACAGTGCCGCCGCGCTCGTCGCGCAGTTTTCAGATTTTATCTTAATGCCGTGCCGGCCTGCCCGCTTCGACCTTAAAGCCATAGGCTCGACCGCACAGATTGCGAAGCTTGCCAGGACCCCTGCCGCCGTTGTCATCAATGCAGCCCCAAGGGGGAGGTTAGCCGAGGAAGCGCGCGCGGCTTTGGAAGAACAAGGAATCGTCGTTGTTGATCCCGTATTGCAGCAGCGCGCGGCCTATAGCCACGCTGTAATTGACGGACGCAGCGTTCACGAATACGAGCCGGACGGCAAAGCAGCAGCAGAGATAGACGCCCTTTTCGCTTATGTTCGGCAAGTCATGAACATATAAAGCCATATAGCCGGATATATGGCTTTATATGTTATAGGATGGAGTTAAAGAACCATGCCCACAGCAAAACGCCAAAGCCTTGGCAAGATGTTTTCCCCCCCGCCCATCGATACGCCCACTGAGCCGCGCGAGAAACGGCCCGACAGGGTAGGGAAGCGGGCTACCTTGTTCCAGTTGCCAGCTGCAGCCAAGAAGCAATTGGCGATGCTGGCTATAGAACATGATACTACCCAACAAGCGCTTTTGTCCGAGGCTTTGAATGACCTGTTTCAAAAGCACGGCAAGCCGCCGATTGCCTAGTACGCTATTAACTTAGCCGGATAGCCGGATAAATGGCTATGTGGCTTTAGCGGGATGCTTTGCCCCATGACTTTATAAAGACTCTTTGCAATCATGGGCGTCCTAACGCATTTTTGTATAAAAAAGGGGGGGGGATGCGGGACGATATAGGAAAGATCATTGCCGAAAGCCTTGCTATTGAAACCGAGGATGCAAAGAAGGCCGGGAAAATTGGCTACATGGCGCGTGCCCTGGTGCAAGCCACCTTGCCGCATAAGGCCCCAGGTGGCAACGAGTTCAAACGGCAGAATGGCAAGTTTCAGCTCTCTATTTGGTCACCTAATGGTTTGCCCTATGGCTCGATTCCTCGTCTCCTGTTGTCGTGGCTCACGACCGAAGCTATTTTTACGAAATCCCCAGTCCTTGAGCTAGGGCCGACGCTTTCCGCTTTCATGGCTGAATTGGGGCTTGCCCGGCAAGGTGGCAAACGTGGCGATATCACTCGATTCCGCAATCAGACAAAACGTCTCTTTTCCTCTGCTATTTATTGTACCTACTCCGACCAAACAACCGATCAGGGCAAGGGCTTTCAAATTGCAGATGACTATAGCCTGTGGTGGTCACCAAAAGCCCCCAATCAATTGCCGCTTTGGAAATCCACAGTCACCCTCGGGGCTCGTTTTTTTAAAGAGATTATTGAGAGGCCTGTCCCCGTCGATATGTTGGCCCTGAAGCTTCTCAAACGTTCACCCATGGCGCTGGATATTTACTTCTGGCTGACCTACCGTATGTCGTACCTGCAAAAAGACACTATCGTTCCGTGGGAGCTTTTGCAAATGCAGTTTGGGGCCGATTACGCCACAGAGGGGCAGGGGCCGCGCGACTTCAAGAAGAAGTTTCTGGTCCGGCTTAAGCAGGTTGTGACCATCTACGAGAACGCCAGGGTGGCATCAGCCGAAAATGGGCTGCTCCTAAAACCATCCCCGCCACACGTTGCAAAAATCCCCGTCCCAATGCTCGGCGGCAAACGCCGCGCCATCGAGGCTCCAAACGCTACCGAAGTATTGGCTCCCACGCTGCGAGCTTCAGACCTGGCCCTCAGAACAACGACCTACGAAAAGGCCCGTGAAGCCGCGCCACGCCTGGATATCTATTATTTGGAGAGCGAGTGGCGCGAGTGGATTGCAAAAACAGGCAAACTTCCTCAAGACCCAGATAGGGCTTTCATCGGGTTTTGCCGCCAAAAAGCCAAGCAACACAACTGATTAATAGCTTCATTTCTCCCCTCTGGGATAACTCCTTTTTTGCGCTGAAACGGTCTTGCCAAACCGAAATTTTGCGCTGAAACGGTCTTGGCTTTGCGCTGAAACGGTCTTGGCTTTGCGCTGAAACGGTCTTGGCTTTGCGTCACAAAGATAGGATCAATAAGAGTTTGCAGACTTCCCCCTGTATACACCGATACACAACCTGTATATAAAACACCTGTATTAGGGGCTTCGCCCCTCTCGCTTTCCGGCAATTCACCACCAAAAGGAATATTACTCGTTGAATCCTACTTTCCCGCCGATCACATACCGCAAAACGTTTTAAAACCAAAAACCCAGCGAAGAAAGGGAACCTATTCCCCGTCCAGTTCCTCGGGAAGAGGAAAGAATCAACCTCCTCACGTCTCCAAAACCCCTTTTCCAAAGGTTTCACGATTATCCAGCTCCCGGCGATAATGTACGCTATCGAAACGCTATTGTTTGGACGCCAAAGAAAGAAGAAGGAACTCCGCCGCGCTAACGTCTCGATGGAAACCGGGAGCGGGGAGTTGGTGGACTCAGGGCGGGGCGGCCGGCACAAAATAACTGGTCAACCCGGCAAAGAGATCGTATAGTTGTGAGGAGTGAAACGGAAAGAGGCACGGGGCCGCCCCTGTCAGCCCCCCCTTGGGGGCCCCCGATCCGAAGGCCTCAAAGGAATTTGGATATGGCGCAAACGCCGGCGACATTACATCTCAAGGGAATTCTTCAAACGGGCGAAGTGTGGCTCGATGGGAATCCCCTTTCTCCGGAGAAAAGCCTTCAGGTTATAAATCACAGCCCGAAGGGGTTCTCCTGGGGGTACGGCGGATCGGGTCCCGCCCAGCTCGCCTTGGCCATTCTCCTCGAGATCCTGCCGGAAAAGAAGGCCGCAGCCTTCCACCAGGACTTCAAGTGGAAGTTTATCGCGACTCTTCCGGAGAAAGATTTCGAAACGGAACTCGACGTTTCCGGATGGCTAAGCGAGGCGGTATCCACCGGGTAGTGGTGACAGACTCGCTGGGATCGCGGCAAGGGCCTCAGGGGGCTTGGTGCTGCCAACAGCCCCCGGCTATCCCACCCAAGAAGGCCGGGTGAAATCGGTGGGATCGCTCACGTCCGGTTTTACTAGCCCAAGTTTAACAAGCATGAAAAAATGAAAAGCAATACCAATGAGTTAGGCCTTAAAGAATCTGCCAGTGGCACTACATCGTAATCATTTATCAAACAACCATTTTTCGCACCCCTCCTGGAG
>JAKAJS010000182.1 GCA_021813685.1 Deltaproteobacteria bacterium
GGTTCTCCTAAGCGTCAGTCGTTTGCGGGATGCTTATTACCACATTTTTGAAAAATGAGGGAAAGTAATGACGAGTCGCCATGCCGATTGGGACAATTTTTGAGCAACCCTCACAGGGGTTTGCCGTCGCGCCCCCGAAACTCTTCTTTCCACTCCCTGCGGATGAGTTCCACAACACTGGCCGGCATGGGCACATAGCTCAACTCATCGGCCATTTTGCCCCCGTTTCGGTAGCTCCAGGAAAAAAAATCGAGGGCACGTCGGGCGGTTTCCGGGTCGCGCTGGATTTTGTGCATCAGGATGAATGTGACACCCAGTATCGGCCAGGCATCCTTCCCCGGCCGATCGGTCAGAACGGTATAAAAATCCTTCGTATTTTCCCACTTTGTATTGGCCGCGGCGGCCCGGAAACTATTCAGATCCGGCTTGACGAACCGCCCCTGCCTGTTTTCCATGAGGGTATAAGTCATATTGTTCTGGAGCACGTAGGCGTATTCGACGTACCCGATCGCCCCCGAGATGTTCTGAACGTAGGAGGCGACCCCCTCGTTGCCCTTCGCGCCCGCACCGGTCGGCCAGGAAACCGAGACGCCGACTCCCACCGCGCGCTTCCACCCGGGGCTTACCTTGGAGAGGTAGTTGCAGAAAGTGAACGTGGTGCCGGAGGCATCCGCCCGGTGGACCACGCTGATGAATTTGTCGGGAAGCTTTACGCCCTCATTGAGGCCGGCTATTTCGGGGCTGTTCCACTTCGTCACTTTCCCCAGGTAGATATCGGCCAGAACTTTGCCGTTCAATTTGAGTTCGCCGGGTGTCACGCCGCTCAGGTTAACCACGGGGATTACACCGCCAATGAGCGCAGGAAATTGCACCAGACCCGCTTTTTCAAGCTCTTCGGGCTCAAGCGGCATCTCCGAGGCTCCGAAATCGACGGTTCCAGCTTCAATCTGGCTTATGCCGCCCCCCGAACCGATCGACCGATAATTGACCTTGATGCCCGTTTCCTGTTTATAGGCCACGGTCCACCTGGCGAGCAGCGGGTAGGGGAAAGAGGCCCCGGCGCCGGTGATGCCGGCCGCACCCGCCGTTGCACCAATCCCCAATCCCATCAGCACACCCAGTAGCATTACGGCTCTTCCCAAGGCACTCATCCATTCTCTCCTCTGAGCGCGCCGCTTACGTCGCCTGCGGGCAGCACGCCGTCACGGCCCGTGAGCAGACGGTCTCGCCACCGCTCAATCGCCATGCTCACATATTTCTCGTGGGCGCTGCGGCCTCCCAGCCCTTTTCTTCCGAAATGAAAATTCACCTCGATAAACACCGGCGCCCCATCGTCCGGGAACATCAGGTCAAAGCCCGCGATATCGATGGCCGCATTCCGGGAAAATGCGAGAGCGGCTTCCACACCCTTTCGCTGCAGCTCCGGCCAGCCCTCATGGTCGACTTTTCCGCCCCGGCAGACGTTATTGTAGAACCGGCCGCCGCCCACCCGAAAATAGCTTACCGCCTGGTCCCCGTAGATCACCACACGAAGATCTTTTCCTCCATGCCCCACCCACTTCTGGATGAGCAGCGGAGCGTCTCGGGGGAGCTTTTCGAGATACCCCGCTGTTTCCTCCGCTTGGTAGACCGGAAAAACCGTATCCCCCCCACCTCCCAGATCTCCTTTCAACACGAAGGGATACCCCCACGGGGAGCCGCATCGGCTCAGGTAGTCCCGGAGCTCGGCAGGGGTTTGAAAAACGAGCGTTTCGGGGCGCCGCACCCCCATCCGATCAAACAGATGGACCTGTCTGGTCTTACCCCGGCAATGAAACTGCACATCCAGACGCGGAAACCAGTCACGGGCATGGACGGTTATCCCCTGGTATCGCCACGGCGAAACATGGGAAGGAAGCAACACACCCGCAGCCTTCCGGAGAAGATCGATGGTTTGCGGATCCTCGAGTGCGGCAAGTGGAGGAAGATTTTCCTCCATTTCCACCTCGGGACGGAAAGAAACACAGTAAGGACGCATTCCTGACTCTTGGGAGTAATTACGGGGCAAAAGCCCCCGGCCGTTTTTCTTCGCAACGCCCATTATACATGCCCACCCCCGGGATGTCCCTCCATTTTCCCGCCTTCGATTCGGAAAAATGGAGGGGAGCGGCCGGCACCTCTCCCCGTGCAGCGGGCCAATGTCAAACGGCGGCTGAGCCTGAAAAAATCTAACAATTTTTTAAACATCGAGCATATGGAAGAAGTTCAAGCGATTTGCGCGTTTTTACGAATGGCTCTCGTTTGCAGCCGTCAACATCCTGGACGCTTTGAGCGCGGCGGAAGGAGCGCCGCAGTGGCCTGCCGCCATTTTTCCGAGGCGAAATCAACGCATTGCCATTTTGTACCCATAACGGCACACATTATGCATCCGCAGGATGCCGGGAAGTCTTTCTCGGGTCCGGCTCTTTTTTGGAGGGAAGAACATGTCATTTCTGTTGGGGCTTTCAGTAGGAAGCATACTCGGTTTTCTGGTGGCCAGTTTTTGTTGTGTTGCAGGACGCAGGGTTCCCTCGGAAGCCGCAGACACCGAGACGATCGAAGAGGTTGCGTAGAGCGAAGTCGGGTCCCGAATCGGTGAATCGAAAAGCGGTCTTCCCCCATTCCCCCGCGCACCGACTCACCCATTCACCCCACCCATTCACCGATTCCCCCCCTATTTTGAGCCTGCCCTTGCCGCCCGGCGCGTATCGGTTTAGACTACAGGCGCGGTACAGGTATCCAGACGCAGACAAAGGGGAGGTTCATGGGCGCAGATATAGTGGAACTCGAGGAGAGGCGAACCGGAAAAGGAGGCCCCGCACAGCTTGCGCGTCAGCTTATGACCATTCCGGCCAAACGGCGCCTGGAGTTGATTTTAGAGAGACCTGATGCAGGATCGGTAGTGGCCGCTCTGGATGCAAACGATTTTTTCCACACGCTCCAGGAAATCGGCCCCGACGACTCTTTGCCGCTTCTTGCCCTGGCGAGCCTCGAGCAGGTAAATCACGTCTTTGACATCGAGTGGTGGCGCAAGGATGCGCTGGAACCCGCAAAGGCTCTAACCTGGCTCGAGCGGCTCTTGCGCGCGGGGGACACGGTGTTGTTCGAGTGGCTTTCGAACGCCGATTTCGAGTTGCTGGTGGCTCTTTTCAAACAATGGATCGCGGTCGATACGGCGCCCGAGGACATCGACCTGGTCGAAGCGGCTGAGAGTCTGCCGCCAAAAACGCTTGACGATCATTACTTCTGGGAATCGCGCTACCCGCAGTTCGACGACCTGATCATGCGGGTTCTGAGCGTCATTTTTGAAGCAAACTACGGGTTTTTTAAAGAACTCATGAACAGCGTGATTTACGCTCAGCCCCCCGAGGTGGAGGAGAGCGCCTATCGGTTTCACCGTGCAAGGCTCGAGGAGCACTCCATTCCCGATTTTTACGACGCGCTGCAAATCTACAAAGCGATCGGCCCCGGCGAATTCACGGAAAGGGCTCTCTTAGAGCAACCCGACGCGGAGCGGCCGGCGCCCTTTTTTGCTCTCGCGCTTTTGCCTGCGCAGGACCTGTTTGCCAGGACGGTCGCAGGGATCAAGGACCCGGATCTGCTCGAAACGCTCCAGGCGGAGACGGCCGCTCTGGCAAACAAGGTCATCGTTGCCGATTCTCTTAACCCGGACGATGCCCGGGCGCTCCGGCGGGGGGTGGAAAAGACGCTTGCCTACATCAATCTGGGGCTCGAGCTGCGCGCGGGGGCAAACGAACAAAGAACGGCCCGGATTGTTCGCGACAACTTCCTCGAACACCTTTTCCGGCTTGCCCAGGCAGAGGTTGCAAAGGTACGGGGACGACTTTCGGCAACGGTGCACAACGGCTGGCTAAAGTCTTGCCCGGGGGGCATAAAGTACCTCGACGGCGAGTGGTACGATGCGGCCGAAGAGCTCCTGGCCGCCACCCCGAAAATCTCCCGAAGCGGACCGGAGGGGAGCGCCCTCTCCTATGATTTTTTCAGAACCCCTTCGGATCTTGCCGCGGCGGGTCATATAGTTGACATCATTGTCACAGGGGCTGGAGAGCTCTACAGGCTGATGGTCCCGAGCCCGGGCGAACCCGGCCTGCAGGCACAAGGCGAGGAACTAACGTTGGGAATGGTTATCCTGACAGCCGCAGCCAACCTGCTCGTCTATGGCGACTGGAGCCCCAAACCTCTCCCGCAGGCGTCCTGGCCTCAAATTTTCCCCCTCGTGCAGCCGCAAGCCATCGGAGATGCCGTGCGGGAGTGGATCGAGCGCTTCGTTACGGGGGAGAAGCGAAAATCTTTGGCCAGGGCATATTGTGAGCCCATTTTGCGGGAATATGCCTCCGAGACGAGCGGTTTTTTACCGCACAACCCGCCCAAGCCGGAACTGGTGAGATTTTTCCTGTTTACCGGGCAGGGGGAATAGACCGGTGGATGGGTGAGTGGGTGAGTGGATAAAGACTGCTTGTCGATTCACCCATTCACCGATTCAAAGATTTGATGGCATGAAACGTGCTTTGATTTTCGGCCCGAGGATGCTTAAAAGTATTCGGGGCCCCAATTTTGCTTACGTTGGGAGGCACAACTGAACCACTTTCGTTCCAAAGGAGAGAGGCATGAAGAAAACGATCGTTTCCCTGGCCATCATACTTTTTGCCACAGCCGTTGCGCTACCGGCCCTGGCACAAGACGAGTTGCCTCCTGACCCTTCCGTGATGGTGCAAAACTCCCAACCGTCGGGAGATTACATTATTTTGGACGCGCTCATTTTGAGGCCTCTGGGACTGGCGGCGATGGGGGTCGGGGCCATAGGGGCCGTTGCGGCCGCTCCCTGGGCCGCCTCGTCCAACTCCCAGGCAATGGTGCGGCAGGAGCTTTTGCAGAGGCCTTACGCCTACACATTCTGCCGGCCCCTGGGCGACATCGATCCCTGAGCGTCCCGAACCTGTGATATGGTTTACCGGTCGATTCCAAAAGGAACCGTTCCGATTACAGTTTTGAAAACGGAAAATGAGATCGGGAGCGGTGCGCACAAGATCGAGCGCCGTTGGGGAGCAAGCTCTCGCAGCAATGGAGATCGGGACTTAGATTCTAATGGAAGAGAAGATCAGAACCCTTGGCATCTTGCAGGCGAGGCATTTCAGTGCGAGCCTTGACGCCGTAAAGCTACAGACGGGCCGGGTCACGGAGCGGATTCGCATAGACCATCCGGAGGCGGCCGCCATTCTTGCTTTTTCCGACAGGGACCACCTCCTCATGGTGCGCCAGTGGCGCTATGCGATCGGGTGCGAGACCCTGGAGATACCGGCAGGCAAGGTGGACCCGGGAGAGTCGGCCGAGATGTGCGCAGGCCGGGAACTCAGGGAGGAAACCGGAAAGAGCGCGTCTCGGCTTGTGGAAATCTTCAGCTATTACCCTGCCATAGGGTATGCCAACGAGGTCATTAGAATTTTTGCCGCCTCGGGTCTCCACGACGTCTCTGAGCCGGAGGATAACGACGAAATATCCGGAGCGGAAATTGTGAAACTGGGTGACGTCCATGATATGATACTCTCGGGCAGGATTCGAGACGGCAAAACGGTCATCGGCCTGTCCGTCTTCCAGGCCAGGATGGAACGAGGGGAAATCGCGGATACTTTTTTTTCGTGAGTCGCCATGAAACCCAAAGTCCCTATCACGCGAAGCGGCCATAAAAGGCTGCTGCGGGAGCTTTCCCACCTGAGGCGGGTCGTGCGGCCCGAGGTGCTCGATGAGTTGCACGAAGCGAGGGGGTATGGCGTAAAGATCGAAAACCAGCAATACATGCTTGCCCGCGAACGCCATGCCACTCTTCAGAAAAAGATAAACGAGCTGGAAGAAAAGCTCGCGGCCTGCGAGATTTTCGTGGGAAGAAAGTTTTTCTTTAAGCAGGTAAGTTTCGGTGTCGTCATAACGGTGCAAAATCTCAACTCGGGCGACGTCAACCGGTTCCAGATGGTGGGACCGTGGGAATCCGACGTCTCCGACGGCAGGCTCTCTGTGGATTCTCCGGTCGGCAGGGGTCTCATGGGCCACGGGGAAGGCGAGGAGGTGATGGTCTACACCCCCTCGGGGGATCGTTCCTACCGCATACTCTCCATTGAACTTTAAATGGTCGCTAGTTGCCAGTTGTTGGTTGCTGGTTGGATTTTCTGCCAAGCCAATAGAGCCAGGCCAGCCCGAGAGGCGCGGCGATGGCGGAGGCGGCGAGAATGCCTATTTTGGACTCTTCCTGGTAAACTGCCCCCTCGAATGCCAGGTTGCTTATAAAAAGCGACATCGTCAATCCGATTCCCCCGAGCCACCCTATGCCGAGCATCTGCGTCCAGGTCACCCGGTTGGGAAGTTTGGCCATCTTGAGCCTGACCGCAAGCCAACTGAACAGGGATATCCCGATAAACTTGCCAAAAACCAACCCCAGGGCCGCTCCCAACGCTATGCGGCCAAAGGCGACACTCAGGCTGATTTTCGAGAAATCGATCCCCAGGTTGCTGAAGGCAAAAAGGGGCAGTATCAGAAACGTGACCCATGGGCCCAGGGAATGCTCCAGGCGTTGCAGCGGCGACTGGACGGCGCGGGCGGCCTTCTCCAGATTTTCGGCTACCGAAGCCATCCCGGGGCAACTGAGGGCATGCTCGCACGCAGAGGGGTCGAAGGATTCCTCGTAGAGTTCCTCCTGGAGCTGTTCGATCTTCACGGCAAATTCCGGAGGGGTAAAAGCCGATTTTGCCGGAATGGCGCAGGCCAGAAGTATTCCGGCGATTGTCGGATGAATGCCGGATTTGAGCATGGCAAACCAGAGAAAAACGCCGAGCAGCGCATAGGGAACCGGATGTCGGATGCCCCCGCGATTTAAGGCAAAAAGGAACAGGAGCAGCAGGGCGGCGGCCAGCAGGGCCAACACCTGCAAGTGACCGGTGTAGAAAAACGCTATGACGGCCACCGCCCCCAGGTCATCGGCAATGGCCAGAGCGGTCAGAAATACCACCAGTCCCGCAGGGATGCGCCGGCCGAGCAGCACCAAAATTCCAACGGCAAAAGCGATGTCGGTCGCGATCGGCACCCCCCAGCCCCGGGCCGCCGGGTCATGGGGGTTGAGCACCAGGTAGATCATTGCCGGAACGACCATGCCCCCGAAGGCGGCAATTATGGGCAAAATCGCGTCCTTAAAGGAGGATAGCTCCCCTACCATCAGCTCTCGTTTGAGTTCCAGGCCGACCGAGAGGAAAAACAGGGTCATCAGTCCATCGTTTATCCAGGCATGGAGGGTCATTTCCAGATAAACTTTTTCGAATCCCACCCGGAGCGGCAATTCCCAGAACTTGGAGACCTGCCGCAGGGGGCCGAAATTGGCGCAAACCAACGCGGCGGCAACGGCCAGGATCAAAAGGATCCCTCCGGC
The DNA here is from genome assembly GCA_021813685.1 of Deltaproteobacteria bacterium. GTDB lineage: Bacteria > Desulfobacterota > Syntrophobacteria > Syntrophobacterales > Syntrophobacteraceae > SbD1. The sequence continues at coordinate 7,451 of JAKAJS010000182.1, forward strand.
CGTGGTTTGTTTGAGGAATCGTTCGAAAGGACTAAGAATTCGACCGAAGAAACTTTCGAAAAAGAAACCGTTTCCGTTTCGTTTCACGCAACCAGACCCCTTCACACCCATTCACATCAACTGCCTGTCCAAAGCTGCCGGAACGGAGCCGCAGCCCCGCCGGCTTTCGGAACCAGGATAACACGAAAGCGGGGATGCAGGTCCATGGGAAAGTATATCGATGTGCTATCTGAGGTTTGTGTGGCCCCCACCCCTACGCGGCGCAGTTGGCGCTTCGACTCGCACGCGCCTAGCGCGGGCGAGTCGATTCCAGGGGGGGTGCGGGGGAAACCTTCCCCCGCGCTTTTCCCCCTTACGGGAGGTCCCGGAGGTCGATTCCGTATTTTTTCATGCGATGCCAGACGGTCACACGGTTTACTCCGAGCATGCGCGCAGCCCGGGTCTGATTTCCGCCGCACTTGGCGAGGGCCTCGAGGAGAGCGGTTTTTTCCGTCGAATCGGGCGCCTGCGCAGTATCCTGCACCACGCACTCGCGCCTTTGAAGGAAGCTCTTTATACGAACCGGCAGGTGATCGGAAGTTATGGTTCCCTGGTCGGCGAGGACAAAGGCGTACTCGAGAGCCCCCCGCAACTCCCTGACATTTCCGGGCCAGTGGTACTTCATGAAAAGATCCATCGTTTGCGAGTCGGGGCCGGAGACCTGCTTGCCTCCCGCCTCGCGCAGCAGGTGGATGAAATGGTCTACGAGAAGCGGGATGTCCTCCGGTCGTTCCCGCAGCGGAGGCAGGTGGATGGGAATGATGTTGATGCGAAAGAAAAGATCTTCCCGGAATTTCCCCTCGGCGGCGAGGCGATCCAGGTCCCGGTTGGTCGCGGTGATGATGCGTACGTCGGTGTTTATGGGGCGCAGATCTCCCACGCGTTCGAACTGTTTCGTCTCGAGAACCCGCAAAAGCTTGACCTGCATGGAAAGAGGAATATCGCCGATTTCATCCAGAAAGATGTCGCCGCCGTCGGCGGCCTCGAAGCGCCCTTTCCGGTGAACGTGGGCCCCGGTAAAAGCGCCCTTTACGTGCCCGAAGAGCTCGCTTTCCAGAAGCGAGTCGTTTAAGGCGGCGCAGTTTAGCTGGATATACGGGCCGGTGCGCCGGCTCCCCAGATCATGGATGGCGCGGGCAACCAGTTCCTTTCCCGTACCGGTTTCGCCGAAGATGCTTACCGGCGCCTCACTCTGGGCGGCCTTTTCGATTATTTCGAACACCTTTTGCATCTTGGCCGATTCGCCCACCAAGCCATGGAAGGTCGTCCTGCCGTCGAGAAGCCGCGAGAGCTGTTTGATCCTTTCGTCTCGCTCCCGTATGGCCGTTACGTCGGTAAAGGTCTCGACCGCCGCTACGACATTGCCCTGGCCATCCTCCAGAAGAGAGGCGTTTTTGAGCACCTGCGCATAGAAGCCGTTCTTTTGCAGGATCGAACAGGGTTGCCTGCGGAAGTGGCCGACATGAAAGAGCTTGCACCACCGCCCGTCGGCCTGCGCCCTCGCCTCTTCGCAGGCATCGCAGTTAAAGATCGAACAGGAGTTGCCGATCAGTTCCTCCCGGGTGTAGCCGGTGATCTCCTCCATGGCCCGGTTGACCATCAGGATGGCGCCGTCGGGGGAGATTATGGTGATCGCCTCGTTCATCGTGTTGACGATCTCTTTTAGAAACCGGTTGATGTCGCTTTCCTGCATGAGAGGCCCCTCTTCGTTTAAATATCGTTTAAACGTTTAAATAGCAAACGAGCGCTCCCGCGGCAAGGCCGATGTTTTTTCTTTGACCTAAGCATCCGTAATTACATGGCTTAATACTTAGGACGGCCCGCTCGCACCCGTTGGCATCGGAGTTGCTCTACCGACCAAGCGACTCGCAAACTTTACCGGGCAGGGCGCACGATGGGAGCGGACAGGACACTGGATCTTTGCGGCGTGTTTCACCCTTATTGTCTCATCTTGTACAAGGCGGCCCTGGCCTCGATGAGGCAGGGCGGCACGCTTGAAATTTACATAGCGGACGCGGATGCGACCAAAGACCTGCTGACCATACTGGATCGCTCGGGAGAAGTTCTCCTGGAGAGTGAAAGATGCGGCGACCGTCTTCGGCTGCTTGTGCGCAAATGCCCGGTCTAAATTCAACCAAAGGAGAAAAAGATGTCGAATGTCGATCTGAGTGCAATCAGTCCCGCAAGTTCTGTGGATGCAAGAGGCAGCGCATGCCCGGGGCCGCTTCTGGAAGCAAAGAAGGGCATCGGCAAGGTCAAGGTGGGAGAGGTCTTGGAGATCCTGTCCAATGATGCCGGCACACGGAACGATCTTCCGATCTGGGCGGCCAAGGTGGGGCATGAATTCCTGGGCTTTGTCCCCGTCGACGGCTATGACAAACTCTTCATCGTGAGAAAAAAGTGAATAAACCCGGAAAGATCCTGATACTTGCGACCGAGAGTTGCGCCTACCCCGGGGCAAACGCCGTGGGGCAGGCGCACTCAAGCTATCCGGCAAACACCTATATTCTTCGGGTGAGAGCGCCGGTCCTTTTCCCCGAGAGGTTCTATCTGGACTGCTTTGAGAAGGGCATCTGGGGGGTGATCATAATGTCGTGCGGCGTAGAATGCCCCTACGAGGGGGCCTATGAAGCGCTTGCCACGAGACTGGACCGCGTTTTCGCCATGATGAAGGAGCGCGGGCTCGATACCCGAAGGCTCCGGTTGACATCGATCTGCACGGTGTGCACACGCGCTTTTTTAAAGGAGGTCCAGCAGATGAACGAGATCATCGCCGAACTGGGTCCTCCCGGCGGGGGCGATCGCCGAGAAAATGGCATCAAGGCTCAAGGGGGTGAAATTTGAGGCTCCAAACATTCGATGCGCTCGTTGTCGGGGGGGGTATTGCGGGGCTCGAGGCGGCGCTGAACCTTGCCGAGCAAAATTTCAGCGTCGCGGTCGTGGAGGCGGATGCTTCGATAGGCGGCAAGATGATACGGCTGTCCAAGGTCTTCCCGACCCTTGACTGCGCAAGCTGCATCACAACGCCCAAGATGGCCGCTGCCGCCCATCATGAAAACATCACCCTTTTCACCTACTGCGATCTGGTTTCGCTCGACCGTAGCGGGACGGGGCTACGGGCGCTCGTGCGGCAGAAGCCGAGGTTTGTCGATGCGCAGAAGTGCATCGGGTGCAGGCAGTGCGAGTATTCGTGCCCCATGTATGCCTCCGACCCCGAGCAGGGGGACTTTGCGGGGAGAAAAGCGATCTATATCCCCTTTTCCAACGCCATTCCCCAGGTTGCGTTGATCGATACGCAAAACTGCATGCTCTGCGGCAAATGCGAAAAGGTCTGCCCGACCGGGGCGGTCGACTACCTGCAGCAGCCCGAGGAGTTCACGATTGAGTCCAAGACCGCGGTGCTCGCAACCGGCTTCGAGGTGACGCCGGTCGAAAACAAGCCCCTCTATGGCTCGGGCAAGATTCCCAACGTGATCACCGCACTGCAGATGGAGAGGCTGCTCGCACCCCATGGCCCATACAACCGGGTGCTTCGGCCATCGGACGGCAAGCTCCCCGACTCCATCGCCTACATCCAGTGCGCGGGTTCGAGGGACGTGACAACGTCCATCCCCTACTGTTCCCGGGTTTGCTGCATGTACGCCATCAAGCAGGCGATGCTGCTCTCCGGAAGCCTTCCTCTTGCCGACATCACGATCTACTACATTGATATCCGCGCGTTCGGCAAGGGGTACGAGCAGTTCTACCAGAACGCCTCCGCGATGGGGATACAGTTCGTCAAGACAAAACCGGTGATCGTGGGCTCGGGGAGCGGGGGGAGCGTGGTTCTGCGCTACGAGGCCCAGGAGGACGGCGGCCGAATCGTGACGGCCGAACACGACCTGGTGGTGCTCTCCCTGGGTCTTGTCCCGGGCCGGTCTCCGGCGGAGATCTCGACCGGGTCGGACGGCTTCATCGCCATCCCCGGGCCGAGGACCGCCCCGGCAGTCACAGCGGTGGAAGGCGTTTTCGCAGCAGGCGCCGCCTGCGGCCCCAAAGACATTGTCGACACCATCGCCGAGGCCGGGGCGGCCGCGATGGAAGCTTCAAAATACCTCATATCATGCGAGCGGTAGGAAACGATCATGGCGGGTGAAAACCTGAAGGAAAAAGAAGGCGCGGTCGGCGGGCAAAAGGTGGGTGTCTATGTGTGCCACTGCGGGGGAAATATCTCCGATCACGTCGACGTGTCGGAGGTTTGCCGGAGGATAGAAAAGATCGGTTGCGTGGCATCGGTGCAAAACAACATGTTCATGTGCTCCGATCCCGGCCAGGAACTGATCATGAAAGACATACGGAGCGGGGCCGTAGACCGTGTGGTGGTTGCGTCCTGCGCCCCCAATCTTCACGAGGCGACTTTTCGAAACGCGATTTCAAGGGCCGGGGGAAACCCCTACATCTACGAGCATGCAAACATCCGCGAACAGGTGAGCTGGGTCCATCACGGCGAGGCCGCAACGGCCAAAGCCGTCCGCCTCATCGCCGCTGCGACCGCCAAGGCCGAACGGCTCGTGCCGTTAACGCCCATTCGGCTTGAGGCGACACGACACGCAACGATTGTCGGCGCAGGCGTAGCGGGGCTCAAGGCGGCGATAGACCTGGCAAACCGCGGGGTCGAGGTCGCCCTTCTGGAAACCTCACCCTTTCTTGGCGGGCGTGCGGCGCACCTCGACCGGCTGGCCCCGACCGGGGAAAGTGCAGCGGAGGTGGTCTCAGGGCTTGCAAAGCAGGTCCTGGATCACTCATCCATCACCGTTTACCCCTGTGCCGGTATCCGTTCCTGCGAGGGATACATCGGAAATTTCCGGATCGGGGTGGAAAAGGCGCCTCCGGCAGCCGGCAGGCAGTGGAGCGAGATCGCGCGAGGCGAGTTCGTTCCCTTCGCGGGCGTCTATCCGGGCTCGGTTCCGGAAAACTCTGAGCAATTCTTTATCGACACCGGCATCATTTTGCTTGCAACGGGTTTTAAACCGTACGAGCCAAGGAACGGCGAGTACGGCTACAGGCAATTCGACGAGGTCGTAACGCTTCCAGAATTCATAGAGATGCTCGCCGGGGCAAGGCTCGGGAGTAAAACGCTGCAGCTCGGAGGCAGGGAAATCAAGAGTGTTGCGATGATCCACTGCGTCGGCAGCAGGATGATCCCCGGCATACATGAAGAGGACGAAAACGGCAGGCTCAACGAGTATTGTTCCAGGACCTGCTGCACGGCTACCCTCCAGGCGGCCTCCACCATCCGCAGGCTCTTCCCCGGAACGAACGTCTTCGAATTCTACCGCGACATAAGAACGTACGGACGCGGCCAGGAGGAGCTTTACGCCCGGGCGGCCAAAGACAATGTGATGTTCTTCCGCTTTACCCCCGAAGATCCCCCCGTCATAGGCAAAAGGGACGATGGTGATGGCTATGCGCTCTCCGTGCGGGTGAAGGATACCTTGACATTCGGCGAAGAAATCGAGGCGCCCGTAGACCTCGTGGTGCTCTCGGCGGGTATGGAGCCAAACGATGTTTCCGACTTGGTAGACATGTTGAAGCTGCCCGTGGGCGCCGACGCCTTCCTGCAGGAAGTACACCCCAAGTTGAGGCCGGTCGAGCTTTCGGTTGCGGGCGTCTTTCTTGCCGGCACCTGCCAGGCGCCCATGGACACGGGGGAAGCATGTGCCGCGGCTTCGGCGGCGGCAGTAAAGGCCTCGGCCGTTCTATCCCGCGGATTTGTCGAACTCGACCCGTTCGTAGCCGAAGTCGACCCGGGAAAATGCAGGGGAACCGGCGCCTGCGTGGAAGCATGCCTCAAGGAAGGCGCCCTGGAATTGGTGGAAACCGAAAGCGGCGGGAAAAAAGCGCGGGTACATGCCGCCTTTTGCATCGGGTGCGGCGCCTGCGCGGCCGTTTGCCCCGAGGGCGCAATCGACGTGAAAGGATGGACGCTTACCCAGTACGAAGCGATGGTTGACGCCCTCGTTTCCGACGATCTGTTTGAAGAGGAGTTGGCGCATGGAACGGGAGAGTAACGACAAGGAAAACAAAAAGGAAGCGATCAAAAAGCTACGCGAACTGAGAAAGGAAACCATCGAACCGGCCACGGCCAGGATGAAGGAGCAAAAAAAGATCACCGACTCCATAAAGGCCGAACTTCTCAAGGGGGACAAAACGGTTCCGGAGCTTTCCGCAGCCACGGGCATAGCTTCGGCCTCCGTAATGTGGACGGTAGCGACACTCAAAAAATATGGGCAAGTGACGGAAGGAGATGCTGCGGGAAGTTATTTCCAATACCGGCTCGCAGCGGGTGGAAAGACCGATTGAAAGCCGGTCGTACAGTTTCACCAGGTTGATTCCATTCTACTGCGCGGCCGGGAAACGGCCGTCAAACCACGAAGGAGAAAACAGTGCCTGAAAAAGAAAAGATTGTCTACATCGTAACCCATGGCGGAGAGGACCCCGAGAGGGCGACATTCCCCTTCATGCTTGCCACAACCGCGCAATCGATGGAAGTGGAAGCCGTAGTGATGCTCCAGGGGGCGGGCGTCTACCTGGCGAAAAAGGGCTACCTGGATCATGTCAACGCAGCAGGGCTCGCCCCGTTAAAAGATCTGGTCGACACATTCATCCGCGAGGGCGGACAACTTCTCGTCTGCATTCCCTGTATACGGCAGCGTAAGATCGAGGAAAGCGATCTCATCGAAGGCGCGACTCTGACGATGGCGGCCAATGTGAATCAGCACATCCTCTCCGCCAACTCCACTCTGGTATATTAATTCAGTAAAGGACACAACTGCATGGACATGGTGCAAAACGCAGCAGGCGAATCGGCTGCACCATTTGACGGCAAGACGATTCTGCTCTTTTCCGACGATCTGGATAAAGCGCTTGCCGCCTTCGTCATCGCTAACGGCGCCATGGCGATGGAAAGCCCCGTCACCCTTTTTTTCGCGTTCTGGGGGCTCAATATTTTGCGAAAGCGTGCGCCTTCAAACGGCAAGGACCTGCTGTCCAAAATGTTCGGGTTCATGATGCCCAGGGGATCCGAAAAACTCAAACTCTCCAGGCTCAATATGATGGGGATGGGCACCGAAATGATGAAATATGTGATGAAGAAGAAAAACGTGAAAGTTCTTCCCGAACTGATCGCCTCGGCAATGGAGTCCGGGGTGCGGTTCGTTGCCTGTTCGATGTCCATGGACGTCATGGGGATTTCGAAAGAGGAGATGATAGACGGCGTCGAAGTGGGCGGGGTAGCGACCTTCCTTGGCGCTGCGGAAAAGTCGAACATGACCCTGTTCATCTGAGGACCAAAGAGCAAAAGAGCGGGGGCCGGCACCCCCTGCCCCCCCACGCCGCTTCGCGGCTCATTGGGAGGGAGGGGAAAATCTTCCCCCGCTCTGCCCGGATCAGGATTTCGGCCAGTTGATAAGACATGCCTTGACATCGGAGGGACACCTGTTGAGCTTTAGAGACAGCCTCCGCACGTGGCGCAACTCCTCGTTTACGAGAATGGTGACAATCTCCCTCGCCTTTCCCTCGGAAGTATTCTCCTGCATGTTGAGATAAAAGATCACGGAGTCCTTCTCGAACTGAATGGCGAGCTTCAGCACGTCTTCGATGGTTCCAAGGTTTTCCGGGTCGATCGCAGGTCTGTCTCCGGGGCCGAAGACATGCTGGCCGGCCAGAGCGCGTATGTAGAGATCGACCTCCCCATCGGGGTCGCTCACCGTGGGCCGTTTCAATTCTTCAGGCAGGTCGGACAGAATGTTCTCGAAGCGCTTTTTATGCGCGACCTCGTCTTTTGCAAGCGAAGCGAACAGTTCTTTCATGTCCGGATCGCTCATCGCCTGGCTCGCTTTGGTGTAAAAGTCCAACCCGTTTTTTTCGATTTCGACCGCTGTTTGAAAAACCTCTGCCGCGTTAAAGCTAAAAGACATAGAACCTCCAGTTTTCACTTGTTTCCTCAAAGCGCAATGCGCTACGTTGTAAACTCTGTGCAAAATTTCTGCATATGCGCTTTTGATTTTACTACAGGATGGCGATTTTCTGTTCTTTTTTTCGACTTGACACGGTCGATTTTCATAACTAACAACGAATGATCACTAATCATTCTCCACACCCACCGTGGTTACAGAGAACAAAAGTCGCCGGCAGCAGGAAAAATCGCTTCGCCGACATCCCGAGCCACGACACAATATCGCAATTCACGACGACGAGGAGATCATAATGGCTGATAAGGTTGAGGTTTGCATGTGTGAAAAATGCGGCAACGAAGCAGAGATGACCGTCTCGTGCCAATGGATCGAAGTGAAGAACCCATCGGGCGAGGTCGAAAAAAAGCAGAAGGAAACCAGGACCTGCACGGTCTGCGGCAACGAAGCCGACATGATCGTCGACCTCGATTAGGCAAGGAGTCGAGGGAAACGGAACGAAGGGTTGCTCCCAATGAGCCGCGTAGCGGCGTGGGGGCGCAGGGGGCGATAGCCCCCGCTCTATTTTTCTGGCCCCGAAGGGATTTTCGAAGATGGATTACGTTGCCTGGCTTAAGCAACATTGCGAAAAGAAAATTGTAAGCGCCGAAGAGGCCGTTTCCGCCATCAGAAAAGGGGACCGCGTCTTCGTGGGAACCGGATGCGGAGAGCCTCAACACCTCATAAAAGCCATGGTGCAGAATCAGAACCTCCAGGACATCCTTGTCTACCAGATGCTTTCGGGCACGCTTTCCGAATATGTGGACGACGAGTCGTTTCTCAACCGTTTTTCACTAAAACTGTTCTTTATCAGCCCGCTGATGCGAAAGGCGGTTTTCAAGGGAAACATCGACTACGTTCCGGCCTACCTTTCGCAAATTCCCGGTTTTTTTTCGAGCAAGCTCATCGGACTGGATACGGCGCTCATCCAGGTAAGCCCGCCCGACCGATTCGGCTACTGCAGCCTGGGCATCTCGGTCGATATCACCCGCGCCGGCATGCAGAACTCCGGGACAGTCATCGCGCAGGTTAATCCTCGAATGCCCAGAACCCTTGGAGACAGCTTCGTTCACGTCGACGAAATCGATTACCTGGTGCTTCACGAAGAACCTCTCGGGGATTACCTGCCGGGTGCACCCGAGGAGGAAACGGTCGAGCGGATCGGCCATTACGTTTCCCAACTGGTAAACGATGGCGCAACACTTCAGATCGGCTACGGACATTTGCCCCACGCCATCTTGGGGCACCTGGGCGGCAAAAACGACCTCGGAATCCACACGCAGGTGATCACTGATGCGTTTTTGCCTCTCTTTAAGAAGCAGGTCATAACCAACAGGAAAAAGTCGCTGCTTCCCGGAAGAGCGGTCGCCTCCCTCTGCATGGGGTCTCCCGAACTCTACGATTATCTCGACAACAACCCCACCTTTTATTTCGCGGGTTCCGATTTTGTAAACGACCCGACGGTCATCGCCCAAAACGACAGCCTCATTTCCATCAGTTCGGCCCTGGAAGTCGACCTCACCGGCCAGGTGTGTTCGGATTCCCTTGGCTATCTTTTCTACAGCGGCATAGGCGACCAGGTTGACTTCATTCGGGCGAGCGCCATGTCCCGGGGCGGGTTTTCCATCGTGGCCCTGCCCTCCACGGCTCAGAACGGCAAGGTCTCCCGCATCGTCTCTCACCTGAGCGAAGGGGCCGGTGTGGCCACAACCCGGGGTGACGTGAACTTCGTTGTGACCGAGTACGGAATAGCCGAGCTACGGGGAAAGTCCATCTATCAGCGGGTGATGGAACTGGCCCAGATCGCACACCCCAAGTTTCGCGAGGAACTGATCGAGGAGGCCAAAAAACATCACTATATTTTTTCGGACCAGATCGCTCCCCACCAGGAAGATCTCATCTTTCTGGAAGACTACAAGACTTCCCTGCTGCTTCCGAACGGAAAAACCATCGAATTCCGCCCGCTGCTCGCCTCCGACGAGTTTGAATTCCGCAATTTCTATTACTCGCTCCAGTCCCAGTCGATTTATCACCGGTTTTTCTACCACAAGCAGCTCTTTTCGCACAAATCGCTCCAGCAGCAACTGGCCAATGTGGATTACCGCAGGAACATGTCGATCATAGGCCTCACTTCGGAGGCAGGGCGCCAGGAAATCATGGCGATAGCCTCCTACGCCAAAGACAGCGAGGAGCGTGCCGAGGTGGCCTTTATGGTCCGAGAAGATTTCCAGGGCCAGGGGATAGGCTCGCGCATGGTCGATATACTCGACGGGATCGCCCGAAAAAACGGATACAAGGGGTTTTTGGCCTACGTGCTGCGGGAAAACCGCTCGATGCTCCACATCCTGCGCAAACGCTACCCCCAGAGCAAGGCGACGGCAATGGGCGACACGGTCATGCTCGAAATGGATTTTTAAAAGGCAGGAGCGGGGAGCGAGAAGCGATAAAAACGGAAGCGGGAAGCGAGAAGCAGGAATAAAAACGAGGTATCGCAGCACCTTTTTTCTTCCCTTCCTGCTTCCCGCTTCCCGCTCCTGCCTTTACCTCTTCCCGCTTCCGCCCCTACAGCAGATCGCGAAGTTTTTGCAGCAGGGCTTTTGCATCGCTGCCGCCAGGCTCCATGGGCAAGCGGCCCAGAATGCCGAGTCCCTCGCCTCTGTCATGAAACTCCTCCTCGGAAAGAGGACTTGTCACAGCAGTGTTGACCATCGCATTGACGCCAATGATTTGTCTCACCAGCTCGAAGGAACCCACCTCCTCGGGCGTGGAATCGACGATCACCAGCCGGGGGCAAAGGGTCCGGACAAGCCCCGGGACTTCGGCGCCCTCCGATGCGAGATGGAGGCGCACCTCCGGGTCGGAGGAAAGCCCTTCGATGAAGGCGTCGATGCCGTCCCTCCTCGCAGTAACCAGAAGAATGTCAAGCATCTTTTCTACCTTCCCCCGCCCCCGCCGCACGTGAAATCGGAGGTAAACTGCTGCAGGCTTCCCTTGAGGAAGGCATCCACGGCCACTCCGACCGTTTGGGCGACGCCGCCGTAGAGCACATCGATTCCCACCTGGTTAAAACCCATGAGCGGCCTCATGCCCATGCCGCCGGCGATGAGCACGTGCACGCCGTTTTGGGCAAGGTGGTTTACCGGGGCCATGCACCCACCCTGCTGGTGCGGAACGTTTGGCAAAATCCGCACGTTTTGAACCTGCCCGTCAGTGACGTCGACGAGCGTATAGAGATCGCAGTGCCCGAAATGAGCGCCAAGAGAGGAGTCCAGCCCTCCGGGCATGCTTGACGGAATTGCCACGGTGATACTTTTCATTGTTTCTCCCTCGAATCGAGTCATGAAAATGGAGCGGGCCAATGCCCGCCGGGAACCTATTATGCAGGAAGTTTTCGACTACCCCCGCGCCACGAGTTCTTCAATCCTTTTCCAGGTTTTTCGAACCTCTTTACTGAAGTCGGTCTCGCTCAGTTCGGTGACCACCACCCCCTCCACCATCGCTTTGGTTACAAGCGGGTCGTGGGGAAGCCGGGAGAGCACCGGGTAGCCCTTCGAGCGGCAGTAGTTATCGATGCCGTCGGCTTCGGCCGGGTTTAGATCGAATTTGTTGATAATGACCGCGAGGCCGATCTGAAAGTGGGCGCACAAATCGGCCACCCGCTCGAGATCGTGGCGGCCCGAAGGGGTTGGCTCGGTCACGGCAACGGCAAGTGCTGCCCCCGAAAGGGAGCTGATCACCGGGCAGCCGATCCCGGGCGCCCCGTCGGAGAGGATGAGCGTTTTTCCTTCGGACTTGGCCAGTTTCCGGGCCTGCTGCTTCAGAAGTGTTACAAGCCTGCCCGAGTTGGGCTCGCCGGCAAAAAGCCGGGCATGCACCAGCGGACCGAACCGGGTCGAAGAAATATGCCAGCGTCCGCAGTGCTTTTCCGGAAAGACAACCGCCCCGGCCGGGCAGAATGCGACACACACCTTGCAACCCTCGCAGCGGAGAGGATCGACAGCAAAGCTCTGCCCATTCGCGCGCACCGCTTCGTACGCGCACATCGAGGCGCACACGCCGCACCCCGTGCAAAGGTTTTCATCGATTTGCGCAACGTGCCCCGAAATAAACTCCTCACTCAAGTCGATTTTCGGACGCAGGAGCAGGTGCAGATCCGGGGCATCCACGTCGAGATCGCACACGACCTTGTTGGAAGCCAGGTGGGCAAACGCCCCGGTAAGCGAGGTCTTGCCCGTACCGCCCTTGCCGCTGATAATCACGACCTCACGCATTGGCGGCCTCCTTCAAGGGGGCCGGGGCGCTCACGGCCAGCTCAGTTATTTTGGCGGCAAGAGAGACGAAAATATCTCTGAATTCCGGCGAAAGGTCCGCAATGATTCGCCCCCGGGCATAGCCTTCGGCCGCAGCCCGCTCGCAGGGCACCTCGGCCAGAACCGGTATTTCTTTTTCCGCGCAAAACGCATAGACATCCCGATTGCCGACGCCTGCGCGATTAATCACCGCACCCATCGGTTTTCCCAGAGGCGCGAACGCCTCCCACGCAAGTCTGAAATCGTGCAGGCCAAACGGTGTGGGCTCGGTCACAAGGACTATGCAATCGCTTTCCATAACGGCATTCACCGCAGGGCAGCTGACCCCGGGAGGCGAGTCGATGATTGCGTCCAGGCCCTTTGCGGTGAGGATGTCTTTCAGCCTCGATTTCACCTGGCGCATGAGAGGCGGGCTCATGGCCTCGCCCACTCGCAGGCGGCCCGTCAGAAATTGCGTTTCCCCCGCGTGCCCCCAACCGATTTCCCCCAGCTCCCTTTTGCCCGGAGAAATCGCCTCTTGCGGGCACACCGCGATGCACCCTCCGCACCCGTGGCACATTTCCGGAAAAGTCAGCACGACCGATCCCATCACGCTGATCGCCTTGAACTGGCACAGCTCCGAGCAGGCGAGGCAAAAATTGCACTTCGATTCGTCGACTACCGGCGTCTCGATCCATGCAGGGCCGGTCTCCTCGAAAACCGGACGCAAGAAAAGATGCAGGTTGGGCGCCTCTACGTCGAGGTCCACGGCGATAAGAGCACGCTCCCAAACCCGCGCAAGCGAGGAGGCGACGGTCGTCTTCCCCGTGCCCCCCTTGCCGCTGGCGATGGCAACTCTCATCGACCCGCCCCCCGGTTGGGACCTTCCGCGTATTGAAACACGCCCTGCTTGAATTTTTCGACCGCCTGGCGCACCGTTATCCCTTCCTGGAGGTTTTGCACCACCTTTATCCTGACGGCCGAAAGCGCCTGGAAAGCCTTCGGCCCCACAAAACCCGAAAGAACGCACTCGACACCTGCGCCCGCGACCATCTGTGCCGCCTGTATGCCTGCCCCCTGAGCCATTACCTGTGTCTGCCCGTTGTCGATATAGCTGGTGTTCATGTCTTCGAGATCGACGATCACAAACCCCGCAGCCCTGCCGAACCTGGGATCGACAATGTCGTCCAGGCCGGGGCCTTCGCTCGTTATCGCAATTTTTCTCATAGCACTCCCCTTAAAAATTTTAACAGGGATAGATCAAAAACCGGGCCATTCTCCCAAAACGGGCACAGGGGCGCATTTCGGGTTGCACTCCTCCCGAAACTCACTCCGCAGAATGGTGCTGATCGTCCCCGGAGCATTGGGGCGAGGATGCAGATTGTTTCCGGCGGGCCTGCTATGTGACGTTCGGAGCCGCGGAGAAGAAAGTGCGTACCCGCATCAAATCAGTACGCGCACGCCGTATGAAGCAAAGTCGGGATCGGCGGTAACGACGGGCAAATCCCGTGTCAAAGCCGCTGCAATGATAAACCTGTCACATGGATCTTTATGGATGGGAGGCAATTCGGTAGCCTTGAGGCAGATTTCAAGTTCGAGGGCAATTACATCGATTTGATGATGGATGAGCACACCGGCCATCCAATCCCGGGGCGGAACGGGCAACCGTAGCTTGCCGGCCTTGTGCTTGAGGGCGATTTCGAATGCCGAAACTGCGGCGAGGTATACGACGGGCGCATCCTCAATCATCTGAAGGGTGTTTCGGGAGATTTTGCTCTGATCATGGGTCAGCCACAGCAACGCACAAGTGTCCAGCAGGATCATTCGACCTCTCCCCACTCCTCCTCGGACAGATTTTCCACCGGGTCATAGTCGATCCTGATATTGCTCAATACGGGATGATACTGCAACCGATTACGATGCCGGTACGGAACGAGCTCGGCCACCGGTTTCCCGTTGCGACAGATAACGAACGTCTCGCCCTTTTCCTCGAGTTCGGCGAGTACCGCGGACAGATTCGTCTTGGCTTCGTGAATGTTCAGTGTTCTCAAAGGCATGATCCTTCCCAGTCCTATTAGTCCACTTAGTCTAGTCTGCAGAACTTCGATTGTCAAGACGCCTGTGGTCCCCCGACTGATCGATATCCTGGAATCGCCGTCTGGCCTTGCGGCCCCCCGGCTTTTCCCCGGTTGATGTCATTATTGTTATCTCGATACGTCTTTGCCCGAAAGCGGCCTTTGAATTTTGCGCCGATCTATTATAATTGTCTAATTAAAGGATAAATCGATATGGATACAGTTATTCTGGCGTGCAATACAATCAAGGATGAAATCGAACTGGCCGCGGAAAAAACTCAGTGCATCCATCCCATTATCTGGATCGAATCCGGGCTGCACCTGGTTCCCGCTTCCCTTCGGTGCAGGATTCAGGAAGAGCTGGACAAAATTGACGGCCCCCGCAGGGTGATCTTGGCTTTCGGTTTTTGTGGAAACTCCATCGTCGGGATCAAAACCGGAAATTTTGAACTGGTGATCCCCAAGGTTGACGACTGCATCACGCTGCTTCTAGGTTCGAAGGACGAAAGAGCGCGCTCCGGCAAAAACGGAGGCACCTATTATCTGACCAGGGGCTGGCTGGAAGGAGAGGTAAACATCTGGGAAGAATACCGTTCCGTCCTGGCTCGTTTCGGCCCGGAAAGAACGGCGCGGATATACAAAGTGATGCTCGCCCATTACAAGTACCTGGGGCTGATAGACACCGGCGCCTATGATCTGCCCGGCCTCATGCCCTATGCCCGGGAGATCTCCTCGACCCTGAACCTCGAACTGACGGTCCTCCCGGGAACGGATCTCTATCTGAAAAGGTTGCTCACCGGTCCGTGGGACGATGATTCTTTCCTGAGAATCCCCCCTTTCACCACTATCGACCTGGCAAATCTGGGGGTTTGTTCGGACAAGCCTTCGGTCCCCGGCCAGCTCGGCCTGAAAGGCTAGCCCCTTACTGCGGCAGAAGTTTCCCGGCCAACCGGGATAGGGCGATGAGCGAGGACAGGGTCGAACCACTTGGGATAAGCACTGCGAAGCGGAATCAATGAGGCGGGAGCGACTTGAGTGCGGCTATTCGGATTTTTCCTCCAATTCCCTGGCCAGCCTCTGGCAGATGGCGATCCCCGACAAGGCGTCCTCGGCCCAGAAATCGGCGCCGGTTATCCGGAAAACCCTCTCGTCCACCTGGCCGCCTCCAATCAGGATAATAGGCCGTCTTTGCGGCGACTGGTGGACCGTTTCATCAAACATCTCGACCAGTTCCCGAAGGTGGTGGAAACTTTCCGTGACCAGTGCCGAGGCCGCCACCAGGCAAGGTCGAAACTTGGCCTCCGCCGCGATGAAATCAGCCGGCGGCACGTCCACGCCTAAATCCATCACTGAAAAACCGTGGCACTCCAAAAGGTCCCGGAAAAGGTTCTTTCCGATATCGTGGATGTCTCCCTCAATGGTTCCCAGGAGCACCCTCCCCGAACTCTTGCCGCTGCCGGCTTTTATCAGGACCGGCTTTAAAAGCTCGATCGCCTCGCGCATGATTTCACCCGCCATGATCAGGCCGGCAATGAAATACCTGCCTTCCTCGTGCATGGCGCCCACCATGCGCATTCCCTTTTGACAGGCGTGCAGAATTTCGATCGGAGAAGCAGCTCCCGAAAGCAAATCCGCCTCGATGGCCTCCAACACCTCCTGCTCCTTAAGGGCTGCCACAAGGCTGGAGAGCTCGGCCATCCGGTGGGCGTTGGTTATCTTGCTTTTATCCGGCACTCAGTGTCTCCTCGTTTTTTACGAATTCCGTATCAGGAGTTACCCCAAATACCGAGTTTCGCCTTAAGGGACAGGGTCGCGGGCGCAGCCGTAAAGTACCCCCAACCGAACGGAGCGTCCGTGAAATCATAGACCAGATATTCCAGGCGAAAAACGGGGGAGCCGATCGGCTGGTCAAAAAGGCACGCTTCCTCGGCTTCCAGGACCGCCGGCAGGATCGTCAACTCGGCCTTCTTGGCAAGGCTTCCGTCTTGTCCGCTGAATAAATCCGAAAGCGGCCCCACATTGAGTTCCGCCTCCACCACCGGACGGGTTGGATCGCAACGAATGCGTCCCTCGTGATACAGTACCGGCCGGTTTTCCCGAAGCAACAGCCGGGTGATCCGGATCACCCGCTCGCCTTCCTGGAGGCGGAGTATCTGCGCCGTCTTCGCGTCGGCCCTGGCCAGGGCCATCCGCAAAACCTTCACCCTGGTGTTTTCGCGGTCCTCAAAGATGTCTTTTATGCTGCCCAAATCGAACCGGGAGCCGGTCAGATCGACCGGCTTTACGAACGTT
>JAKAJS010000054.1 GCA_021813685.1 Deltaproteobacteria bacterium
TTTTACCATATAAATCAAAAAGATAGCCAAAACAGAATGCCAGAAAAGCGATGAAAACGCAATCTTAAAATTGCTATTTTGCTAAATAATTCAGCAAAATAGAGGTTTCCGGATGGACACTATTTAGTACAATAAATCCGGGGTGCGAACTCGCAGGACGGTATTTTTTGAAAAGCTGCGCAGCACCGAGGGGGTGCAGGGGGCGACAGCCCCCGCTCTTTTGCCTTCTTTCTTTTTACGGGAATCCGGGCCAGGATTCCATCGGGTCTGTGGAGCGCACCAGGTGCATGCCGGCGTCTGCAAAGCGACGGAAGGCCTTGTCTGCTGTGTCGGTATAGTCGATAACGCCCGGAATGACGACCGGGGAGGTGCAATCTTCGAGCAGGTAGATCTTCTTGGCGAGTGCGCGGCGATCCGGGCCGATATCTTTCAGGAGATCGGCTATCGTCCAGGCGACACAATGGCTCTTGGCCTGTCCGGCGATAATTACGGCATCGAATCCGAGAAGCTCCTGGAGGAGCTTTGAATCCTTTTGCGCCACGGTTTCTCCGCCCGGGCCTGCGGTCACCTCGGGTCCCAGCACCGAATAATGTTCGGTAAGGGAGTTTCGACCTTTGATTTTAAAATCGGGCTGCGTATATCTGGCCATTGAATGGAAAAAGATGGCCTCTTCGACCGCGGACACCAGGGCGTGTCCGATGCCTCCGAGCATTGCGTGGTAGGGCCAGGTCGTGAGGTCGTATTTTCCGCTGCGTCTAAGCTCTGCGGCGTAGTGGAGAAGGTAGCGCTCCCCATGAGCGGGGTCTATGCCAAGATGGGCAAGCACCCGTGGGTCCGGCTTCCACCGGCCCCGCTCCACCTCGTCTGCGGTTATGAGCGAAAACGGCTCGGGGTGTTTTCCGCGTTCATCCACAAGAAATATCGCATGGAAGATCTGCATCGGTTGGTGGGTGTCCATGGTCGGGACGACCCGGGTGATGCGGTCGAGGTTGCGGTAGAGGAATTGACAGAGTCTTCTATTGTCATCGACAGCACCCGTACCCGAACGGCCGGAGACATAGAGTTCGAAGCCGGGGATGCAGAATGTGTTCTGGATGTCTACCAGAAGCAGCGCAACGCGCCGCCGGTCCGAAGCGGCCGGAACGATGGAGTGTTGAGCGGCCCAGGAGAGGGCTTCGGAGGCTCTTTCCTGGTAGTGTACCCGCCAGACTTCGCCCACTTTTTCCGGTTCGAAGTGACTTGGCAGCGGGAGTTGCTTTTCCATGGATTAACTTTCCCCCAGTTCCCGTTTTTTTACTTCCCGCACGGTTTTGCTCTGCGCCTTTTCGAGCATGGGGCTAAGACGCACCGGATAGTTCTCGGCGTTTTTGATCGATTTATGCGAATCGGGCAGGGTCAGGAATTCGGCGAGGAAACGCTCCCGTATCCGGGCCAAGGGTTCGGGAGCGGCAAGCCTTTTGCCCTCTCGCATGACGCATTCGAGCAGAGGCTTTCCCGGCAGGATTTCGGCGCGCATTCCGATGGTATCTCCAATCATTTTGCCCTCCCTGGTTTCCCGGAACACCTGCTTTTGATTCACCAGGGTCTTCTTGGCTGTGCTCAGTTTCAATACGGGGCGGCCGTTATATTCGACCAGTTTGTAGGCGATATCGTTGTAGGGTGCATCGGCCGAGACCCCCATTTTGGTGCCCACTCCGAAGGCATCTATCGCACCGCCTCTGGAGAGCGCCTCTTCGATTCCAAACTCGTCGAACCCTCCGCTTGCAAATATAACCACTTCCTTAAGGTCCGCCTCATCGAGAATGCGTCTTACCTCCCTGCTCAACTTGGCGATATCGCCCGAGTCGAGCCGTACGCCTTTGAGAGTTTGCCCGCGTTCGCGCATCTCGCGGCCGACCTCGGCGGCCTTTTTTGCCCCGGAAACGGTGTCGTAGGTGTCGATGAGCAGGACCGTCCGGTCGGGAAAGGTCCTGGCGAAAGCGCGAAAGGCCTCGATCTCTTCTGCAAAGCTCAAGACAAAGGAGTGGGCCATCGTGCCGGATATGGGAATTGAGTACTGCTTTCCGGCCAAGACGTTGCTCGTCGCCTTGAAGCCGGCCAGAAAGCTCGCCCTGGCGACCTTCATGCCGGCGTCGGTCCCCTGGGTGCGTCGCAGAGAAAAATCGACGAGGTTTCTGCCCCCGGCGGCGTGGACACACCGTGCGGCCTTGGTTGCAATGGACACCTGGAGGTTGACCGCATTGATGAGGAAACTTTCGATCAACTGGGCTTCGATAATGGGGGCTGTGATTTCCAGGATGGGTTCATCTTTAAAAAAAAGACGCCCTTCGGGAATGGCGAAAAGCTCTCCCGTGAAACGCAGATTTTCGAGGTAGTTCAGGAAATCTCTCGAAAAAAGCCCCGTTGATTGCAGGTAATCCAGATCGTCGGCCGTGAAGTGAAAGCGCTCGAGATAGTCGAGCACTTCATCGATGCCCGCGCTTATGAAATAGCTCCTGTGGGGTCCGTACTTTCTGATGTAGAGGCTGAAAGTGGCCGGGGCGAACATTCTGTTTTCAAAGTAGCAGGCGGCCATGGTCAGTTCATAGAGATCTGCAAAAAGGGCGTCCTGGATTTGGTTCATCGCTTTCTCCATGAGTTTAAAAAACGACGGCCGGGATGCGATAGCCGTGGGAAAGCAGACTTACATTATTTGGACTTTCGAATAAAGAACAAAAGAAGCGGGAAGCGGGAAGCGGGAACCGGGAAGCGGGAAGCGGGAAGCGGGAAGCGGGAAGCGGGAAGCGGGGAGCAGGAAGCGGGAAGCAGGAAGCAGGAAGCAGGAAGCGGGAAGCGGGAAGCGGGAAGAATGGCGCGCGCCGCGAGCCTGAAGCAAAGCGGGTTGACAAGGCGGCCGGGTAGCGAGAAACTTTATGAGTGTGGGTTGGGTTGATTGATAGCAAAACCGTTCGAGATCGCACAGGGGGTGTTTTCTTGGAAAATTATGAGGCTGCAGAAATTCTGTGGAATTTGAACGATCTGTACTCCAGTTCCACAGATCCGCGGATTGCAGCGGAATGTGAGTGGATAAACGGACGGATAGGCGATTTTTCCGCCTACAGGGGTAAGGTCGCGGAACTTCAACCCGGGGAGCTGCTGGAAGCGGTCCGGATGCTCGAAGAAATAGAGGAGTGCGCGCAGAGGCTTCTGGCATACGCGTATCTCGATTTTTCGACCCGCACGCTCGATGCGGGCGCAAGCGCGTTTTTTCAGGCCATGAAGGAGCTCTACAGCCGGGTCGAGCGCGACACGCTGTTTTTTCGACTCGAATGGACGGGGCTGGAGGATGGTCCGGCAGGGGAGAAGAGTTCGGCGGCAGAACTGTCGCATTATGCTCATTATCTGTCCGCGCTTCGGCGCTACAAGCCCCATATTTTGAGCGAACCCGAAGAGAGGGTTCTGGCCGAGAAGGGTCCCGCAGGAGCTTCGGCCTGGAAGGCGCTCTTTGACAAGATGCTCGGCGGGCTGCGGTTCGGGGAGAAAAAGAAGACGCAATCCGAGGTGCTAAAGGGTCTCTACAGCGCC
Organism: Deltaproteobacteria bacterium; assembly: GCA_021813685.1. Taxonomy (GTDB): domain Bacteria; phylum Desulfobacterota; class Syntrophobacteria; order Syntrophobacterales; family Syntrophobacteraceae; genus SbD1. The sequence continues at coordinate 3,565 of JAKAJS010000054.1, forward strand.
GACCGGGAGGAGCGCAAACGCGCGGCGGCCGATTTGAGCGATGGGCTTGCGACGGCCCTTGTGCCGCTCACGCATATTTTCAACACGATTCTGCTCGATAAATCGATAGAGGACCGCCTGCGCGGGTATCCGCACTGGCTGAGTTCGCGAAATCTCGAAAACGAGATAGGAGAGGAGACGGTACACGCGCTGGTGAGCGCGGTCTGCTCTCGCTACGACATTGTCGAGCGCTATTATCGGATAAAGAAAAGGATCCTCGGATACGACGAGCTCTTTGACTACGACCGGTACGCCCCGCTGCCCGGGCCGGCGGGGGAGGCCATTTCCTGGAGCGAAGCAACGCGGATCGTACTCGAGGCGTTTCACGATTTTTCGGAGGAGGCGGCGGAAATCGCCCGGCTTTTTTTCGAAAGAGGCTGGATTCACGCAGCGGTGCTGCCGGGAAAGCGTGGCGGGGCCTACTCGCATCCCGTGGTGCCTTCCGCCCACCCCTATGTCTTTCTCAATTATACGGGCGCCCGGCGCGACGTCATGACGCTCGCCCACGAACTCGGACACGGCATTCACCAGTACCTGGCGCGCAGCCAGGGGCTCTTTAACTCCAACACGCCTCTTACGACGGCTGAAAGCGCCTCGGTTTTCGCCGAGACGCTGGTCTTTCGAAGCCTTCTGAATCGAACGGCTTCCAAAGAGGAAAGGCTTGCGCTCCTTTGCTCCAAAATCGAGGACACCTTCGCCACCGTTTTCCGACAGGCGGCCATGAACCGGTTCGAGGATGCGGTGCACAATGCAAGGCGAAAGATGGGCGAACTCGATTCCGACTACATCGGCTCGGTCTGGATGGAGACCCAGCGCGCCATGTTCGGGGACTCGGTCCGGCTTCTCGATCATTACAACACGTGGTGGTGCTACATCCCCCACTTCGTTCACTCCCCCGGCTATGTCTACGCTTATGCCTTCGGAGAACTGCTGACCGCGGGCCTCTATGAGCAGTACCTGCGGGAGGGGGCAGGGTTTGTCCCCGCCTATCTCCACTATCTGGGCTCGGGGGGCAGGGCCGAACCGGTCGAGTTGTTGCGGCCGCTGGGAGTCGATGTGTCCGATGCCGGTTTCTGGGAGCGCGGCTTACAAACAGTAGAGGGTCTCGTCGACGAGGCCGAAAAGGAATCCCTATGAACTCGAAAGCAAAAATGAGGAAAACGAGGATAGTCTGTACGCTTGGCCCTGCGAGCACCTCCCCTGAGATGATCGAGAGACTTATCGCTGAAGGGATGGATGTTGCACGCCTTAACTTCTCCCATGGAGACCGCGAACAGCACAGGCAGACCATCCGCCTCATCAGGTCCCTTTCCCGGAAAACGGGAAAGGAGATAGGAATTCTTCAGGACCTGGGAGGGCCGAAAATCAGGCTCGGTCAACTCAGCCGGGAGAAACTGGTTCTGAGGCACGGCGACAGGGTACGGCTCGTGGTGGGAGATCATGCCGAGGGGGAGGAGATCCCCGTAAATTACCCGAGCCTTTTGGAAGATATTGAAGAGGGCAATCCGATTCTTCTGGCGGACGGCACGGTGCAGTTCACCGTGTTGGAAAAGAGGCGGAAGGAAGCAATCTGTGAGGTCGAAGCGGGAGGAACCATCTATTCGCGAAAGGGGGTCAACCTTCCCTGGAGCCGGCTGAGCGTTTTGGCGTTCACCGATAAGGACCGTGAAGACCTCAGGGTGGGGCTGGAGGAAAAAGTCGATTTCGTTGCGCTCTCCTTTATCAGAAGTTTAAAAGACATCGAGGAGCCGCGCCGCATCCTTTCGGAGGCTTCCTGCAAGCCGATGCTCGTCGCCAAGATAGAAAAGCGGGAGGCGGTGGAAAATTTCGAGCAGATCCTTTCCGCGGTGGATGCGGTGATGGTGGCACGAGGAGATCTCGGGGTGGAGATGCCCCTGGAGGAGGCTCCCATCATCCAGAAAAGGATCATCCGGATAACGAGACAGGCGGGTAAGCCGGTTATCACGGCTACGCAGATGCTGGGCTCGATGCTCGACAGGCCGAGGCCCACGCGAGCCGAGGCGACCGACGTGGCAAACGCCATCCTCGACGGCACCGACGCCCTCATGCTTTCCGAAGAAACGGCGATGGGAGAATATCCCGTGGAGGCGGTTTCGACCCTGGACCGGATAGCCCGGGCAACGGAGCCCTACATCCAGGAGAGGGCCTTCCTGGAGGAGGAAATTTCGGCGATGCTGCACACGATCCCCGCCGGGATCAGCCGAGCCGCATGCCTTCTGGCCCTCGACCTCAAGGCCGCGGCCATCGTAGCCACCTCTTCTTCCGGGAAAACGGCCCGGCTGGTGTCGCGCTTCAGACCCTCGGCGCCCATAATGGCCCTTACAGACCAGATCGAGACCCAGCGCCAGATGTCACTTTCCTGGGGCGTCATGCCGCACCTTGTTTCCGCTTTCGTCGATACGGACCAGATGTTTTCCACCGCGCGCACTCTCGCGATGGAAAAAGGGATGGTCGAAGCCGGAGACTCGATAGTGATCACGGCGGGAGTCCCGGTCGCGATGTCCGGGACCACCAACTTGTTGAAAGTCATGGAAATAGGCAAGTGACTGGTCTCGCGGTTTCTTGAGTGGTTCGGCTGTACCCATGGAGGGTTTAATGGCATATCAGGGCGTAAGTGATTTTCGTAGTGATACGGTTACCAGGCCGACCCGGTCGATGTATGAAGCAATGATGACGGCCCCTCTCGGCGACGACTCGCTCGGAGACGATCCTACCGTGTCAAAACTTGAGCAAATGGCGGCGGATCTGCTTGGAAAAGAAGCTGCGATGCTGTGCATATCGGGGACAATGGCCAATCAGGTTGCGATCAGAACCCACTGTCGACCGGGTCAAGAGGTAATCCTGGAGGAATCGAACCATATACTCAACTACGAGATGGGAAGCGCGGCATTTGCAATGGTTCAGACGCGGCCGATTGTCGGCACAAACGGGGTCATGGAGCCTTGCGAATTAGAGCGGCGGTTGCGCTCGGCCGACGGTCACAGCCCGGGAACCGGGCTGATTTGCCTTGAAAACACCCATAACGCAGCGGGCGGCGTGATCCTGCCCCGGGATATCGTGCTGGAACTTTCAGGTATCGCCCGGAGAGCAGGGATACCGATACATTTGGATGGAGCACGGATTTTCAACGCTCAGGCAGCCAGTGGAATACCCGCAAGGGAACTCGCCGCGCCCGCTGATTCCGTTATGTTCTGTTTGTCAAAAGGACTTGGATGCCCACTTGGATCGCTGCTTTGCGGAAGCAGAGATTTTATCGACAAGGCCCGCAGTTTTCGTCAGGTAATGGGCGGAGGGATGCGCCAGGCCGGAATCATAGCGGCCTGCGGGATAGTGGCGCTCGAAGAGAATATAGAAAGGCTTTCCGAAGATCATAAAAGGGCGAGACGTTTAGGGGAAGGCCTTTCCCGAATACCCGCGATTGAAATCGACATCAGCCGAGTTGAGACGAACATGGTGTACTTTGGTTTGAAAGATGGCTGCACGGCAACATTAGAGGATATCGTTGAAAACGCCCGGCATAGAGATGTTCTGATGGCTCAGGCAACCAAGCTCTCCATTCGGATGGTATGTCATAAAGATATCGATGATAACGACGTAGGCAAAGCCATTCATGTAATTCAGGAATTTTTAAAGCACGCGGAAAACGGACGAACCTTGTCGCTTCAGATTGAACTATAGCACTTCCGGTCGAACGGGCAGGCGACTTGCGGCAGCGCCTCTCCGCCGGCGAACACCAGGCGAAACCGGCCCGGGAATTTGATACCAGACGGGAGACTACCAATATGTGAGAGAGGGAAGAACGGCGGGAGGCGAAAAGGTTGGTGTTGAGAAGCGAAAACGTGCAGTTCGCATCTTTATGACGCATTTGATTATCAGGCGCTTGTTGATGCCACATTTTCCGGTACCTCGATCGTCCTGCTCCCCCGCACCGCCGGCGAAGGTTCGGGACAAGTTGGTGTCGGTTGTATTCCGGGCTGCGCTTCAAATCTGAGGCTGAGGCCGCTTAACGCACTGAGGATAAAACATTAGCTTTTTCCGTAGCGGGCAGCAGCCCGGTCAAGATAGTTTGTATCGAAATCGTTTTCGATAAAAACGTACTCCCGTGCCGGAAGCGCCAGAGTCCATTTGTTCATATATCTTGCCAAGGAAGGCTGATGTCGCGTTGGTCATTCTTGCCACGTCGGCTGCAGCGTTTTCATTGGGGATTTTGACCGCGAAAATCGATCCGTAAGCCTACCCAAAAGCTGTCTTGCGCATATCGATATTTGTCTGGCGTTTATTCTGCGCGGGCCGAGTCCGGACAAACCGGACCAGCGTCAAGCTACCCTTTTCGCAAAGGAAACCTATTTAAGCATATTCGGCCCCCCCGTTTTCTGTTGGCACGCACCGGTCGGCCAAGATTTTCCTATGGTGGGATTCCAGGCCTCGGCGGCCTGGATACTCCATCGTTTCCACGGACAAAAAGTAGGCGTCGCCCGCGCATGAGCGGCACATAATCCGTTGGTCGATGATCTTCTCTTTGCCATCGCGCACAGATCATTTCTCTTTGTCGGAGCGACCCTCATATACGAACCAAGTGTCCGCAAAAGTGTAAGGATATGCTGGACGCCGATCAGCGACCCGCCCCAGTTTTGGACGAAGATTGCCGAACGCCCGATAGATCAGCGGGCTGGGCTGTCCGTGAAACTTTTTGAGGATGTCGAGCCACGTGCGTGGGGACTCTTGGATGAAATCAGCCATTCGCTGGGCAAGTTCATCCTCCGTGAGCTTCTCTACATGCGCCCGCACCTCACCGAATGGCTCCGTGATCGTGGCCGCGGCGAAGGCAAAATGGTCGTAGTCGCCTACCAGGGGAATGGTGCAGTCAAACCCTATCTTGGACATGTTCACTGGTGGCCGGTCCCTTTGTGCCAAAGGGTCCAGCGGCAGGACGTTGAGCTCCGGGATGATCACAGTGTCTTTTCCGGGATTGTACCGCCAAGCCATAGCCCATTTCACCCGTTCTTCATCGAAGATGTCCACATCTTCATCAAATACGTAGGCTATTTTGGGAAACCATTGACGAGAGCAACTGAGCATGACACTCAGAGCCTGCTTCGCGTCACCACCTCCTCGGGTGCGGATTCTCGCGTAGGCAATGTTTATGCAGCCACCGGATGGAATAAATACATCCAACACCTGGATGCCGGCGCTCTTAAGTGCTGTGTAGAGGTCTGCTTCCACTGCAAGGCTGCAGACCACCAAATCAGTCTGACCTGGCTTTAAGCCCCCGATCGTTGCGTATTGATAAATACCATTCTTCCGGTGGGTGATGCAGTCCACCACAAAACGGCAGTTATGTGGAAGGCCGCCACCGTACGTCCCGGTAAATTCACCGTAAGGACCTTCGTCATAGACCCAGCCTTCCGTAGTCTTGATGCGCCCTTCAATGACAATCTCTGCGTTGGAAGGAACCGTAAGGTCACTGGTTTCGCACTTTACGAGCTTAACCGGCTCTCCGTAAAAGCCGCCCAGAATATCCCAGTCATCCACACCAGGAAAGGAAAACATAGACGCAATTTTGTCCAAGGTGGGTCCACCGACTACCATGGCAACAGGCATGTCTTGGCCCAGCGATTGGTACTTTTGGGCAATCATGCGTGAATTGTGGCTGTCATTTCGCATATCAATATTGGTCTCGTTCTTAGAGCGGTACATCAAGCGATACATGCCCCAGTTGATCAAACCGGAGTCGGGGTGGCGAGAAACTACATTAACGTCCTGAATGTAGGCGTGCCCGTCATAAGGATGATACAAAAATAGAGGAAATATGGTGAGATCGATGTCATCGCCTTTGAGTATAACCTCCTTGAAAGGAGCAGAGTCGACAATCTCCGGTTTCACTCTCTTCGAGGCAAGTTCAGCGATTTTGTGGCTGATTTCCTTTATGTCGCATTTCAAGGCATGTGCGTACTGCTCTCGCGTGGAATAGGCCCCGGCGAGAAACTGAAAGTTACAGTCCTTGACCCTCTCTACAAGAACCGCCCTGTCGTGAATCGAATCCATGACGGCCGGTAAGTCGTCGACATGCTTCTCTTCAGGGATTCGATGAAGTTGCCCTATCTTTTCAAGTTCTTGAACGAATTCAGACATGCTCTGCTGGGGCATAATCATGTTCCTTTCGTCAATAGGGAGTCAAAAGAAAATTGCTGATTCATGATCGCCGCCCGAGAAGCTGTTTCTTTTCGGCTTCGGGCTGCTGGACGACGTTTGAACAGCACTGATGATGCCGGTCAAAAAGGGTCCCATTCGTCGCGTGATCAGGCTCTTGCCTTCCTGATTGTTAAGAATGGCAAGAATAAGGCGCAATTCCAGAGAATAAATTACTTCCGTTCCGACCCTTCTTGAAGACCAGGAAAATCGCCGCGAGCACCCCGGAAAGGTCTCTATGGAAAGCCCTATGTGAGCAGCCTCGGGTAAAACCGTCGTCGTACTGATATGCCTTTTGTCCTATTTCCGAGCGAACCTCACCTTCCTTCACTCGGTGAACCGTATTTTTCGGCATACTCGTGAGCCGAACACGTCGAGGTAAGGCTGAGCCAGGAAACCGGCTGATTTCACCTGGATATACCACGTATAAGCAACAAGCTTCACCTTGCCATACTGGAGTCAACACATCTCTTCTCGTTGTTGAAAAGAGGATCGGTGAAAATCCCCAAGGTATGGGGATAGCCTGGCCGAAATAAGGGTCCTTCGTGCCTGATCTTGTCGTGCATGACAACGGCCTCGACACTTCCACCGCGACCGGCAGGCCGGTCTTCCACGCTGTGGCGCCGTGGCTGTATTTGAGGGCGACATCATCACTGAGCGGTGCGAGTCGGTTATTGTTGCCTTAAGGCAGATGACAGGGGAATTGGATGAGGCAGCTTTGTTCACCCTCGATCCACCCTGCCGCGTTTGCGCCTGCTGCCGTTGCCTCCCGGGTAGATCACAGGAGTGTCACGATGAGCCGAAGTCGTCGTAAAACACCTATCACTGGTCACACGGCTTACCGCAGCCAAGGGCGGGAAAATAAATACGCACCAACGCCGCCGCGCCGGCGAATGCGCGACTCGGCCGGCATGGTACCTGAGAGCCGGGACTCCTGTTCAAGTTACAGAACCGTCCAGCCCGGCGTTGTCTTTATCCTTATTTTACCCCCGGGTAAGCTTAAAAGATAGTATACCCATGGTCGGTTTGCTGCCGCCAGCTCCGCTCTCACGGGTTGCAGACGGCGGAAGCGCTCCTTCGAAAACCCGTTTGCCGAGGTACACCCCTTTGTCCGCATCAGTCATTTTGAGATAAGGTTTGCCGGTGCCCGGCGTCTTCGGCACATCCAGGTACTCGACCCGGTTGTTCTTGAACAGACGGGCGGCCAAATGAATCGTTCCCGTGGTGAATGCTGCCTATAGTACTGGAAAAAGCTTCCATTTGTCTTAGCATGCGGGGTCTAAAAAGAGGTGACAGACACTTGGAATAGCTGTATCAATTTCACGGCCTCAAGCGGGAAAGAGCTGCCGCGCCACTTCCTAAAGGCCACTGCTGCGAAGAAGGTCGGGCGCAAAATCCCCTTGGGGCAAACAGCCGGTGACAGATCCATCACGATTCGGCGAGGCTCCGAGGGGCATTGCCGCCAAGCTTCATGGTTTAGGTGGAATTTGCCGGACGTAAAACCAACTGATATCTTAGTAGCAGGGAGAAAAATAATGGGCGGCTCCGTCAGCCGACGTGATTTCATCCTGGGGGTCCTCGCATTACCCTTTGTTCCATTCGCGAGTAGCGACGCCGGCGAGGCCGGCGAAGTCTCCGTTGCGGCAGCTCGTTTGAAGCGGTTGGAAGCCGCATCCGGAGGCCGGCTCGGTGTGGCTGTGTTGCATGGAGCGTCAACGATTGTGACGTACCGCGGCAACGAGAGATTTCCTCTTTGCAGCACATGGAAGCTGATAGCGGTCGCAGCCGTTCTTAAACGCAGCGAGAGCGAGTCGGGATTGATGCAAAAAAACATCGTGTACTCGCAGAGTGACCTGGTGACCTATTCACCTATTACGAAATTACATGTTGCAACCGGCATGACCGTCGCGGAGCTGTGCGTTGCGGCGCTCGATGTAAGCGACAACACCGCGGGGAACCTGCTCATGAAGTTAGTCGGCGGCCCTGAAGCGGTAACTTCTTTCGCGCGCGCTGCCGGTGACCCGCATTTCAGACTCGATCGATGGGAGCCGGACCTCAATAGGGCCATCCCGGGGGATCCGAGTGACACCACGACGCCCATCGCGATGGCCGGGAGCGTTAAACGCCTTGCGTTAGGCCCGATACTCGCGCATCCTCAAAGGAACGAACTCTGTGAGTGGATGTTGAGCAATAGGATCGGAAACGACCGAATGCGCGCGGGGGCACCTGCCGGCTGGCGAATCGGGGATAAAACCGGAAGCGGGGAGTATGGCACAACCAACGATGTTGGCGTGATATGGCCGAGTTCCGGCTCTCCCTATGTACTTGCGCTCTATTACACACATGGCAAAAAGGACGCCTCTCCGCGCTCGGATGTCCTGCGGGAGGCGACACGCATCGTCTTCGATGGGCTGAGTTCAGTGAGCAGTGAGCAGTGAGCAGAGACTGGCTAACCCGCGATTTCGATGAACGGTCGGCCCTCGCAAAATTGATTTCAGAAAACCTGTGCGGGAGCCGATTGAATAAGCGGGTTTAGCCCGATGAAAAAAATCGGAACGGAGCGGGAGACAGTACAATGGGAATTTTTGAATGGAATGAAAAATACAGCGTCAATATCAGGGAAATCGACGAAGAACACAAAAAACTGATCGGCCTGGTGGGTCAGTTAAACAGCGCAATGCGCCAGGGCAAAGGGAAGGATGCGCTGGGAAAAGTCCTGTATGACCTCATCCAGTATACTCGCACGCATTTTGCCGACGAGGAGCGGATCATGAAGTCCGGGGGCTATCCGGATTTCGAGGACCACAAGGCAAAACACGATTGGATGACCAGCCGGGTAGCCGCGATCTACAAAGACTATCAAGAGGGGAAGACTACTATCACCATCGAGGTGATGTCTTTTCTCGAACAATGGGTGGAAAAACACATCATGGGAACGGACAAAAAGTACGGCCCTTATCTGAACGCGAAGGGAATTTCCTAGTAAATCCGATCCCGAGGAGTTTTTTTGATGTCTCCGCGGGGATCAGAACAAGGGACGGGACGGTTTTCTTCCCGCTTCCCGCTCCCTGCTTCCCGCTTCTTTTTAAGGGTATGGGCCGTGGACGTATTTGTCGCCAGGCAGCCGATTTTTGATGTCAAGCAGGAGGTCTACGGCTACGAGCTTCTCTATCGATCCGGGGAGCAGAACAGCTATACCGGAGTGGATGGCGATGAAGCGTCGCTTGCCGTCATAAGAAACTTCCTACTTGTCATCGGAACGGAGCGGATCTCCGGGGGAAGCAAGGCCTTTGTCAATTTTACAAAGAATCTTCTCCTTCGGGGAATGGCGACTCTTCTTCCCGTTGCGACCGGGGTCGTGGAAATCCTGGAGGACGTCGAGCCCACCCCCGAGCTGGTGGAGATGCTGAAGCTGCTGCGCTCGCGGGGCTATACGCTGGCCCTCGACGATTTTATTCTGCGGGGCAATGAGAACAACCCCTTCCTCGATCTCGTAGATATTGTCAAAGTGGATTTCAAACTGGCGGGAGTGGAGGAACGGGAGGAGATTGCCAAAAAATTTCTGGAGAAGGGAAAGGTAAGGCTGCTTGCCGAAAAAACGGAAACCAGGGAAGAGGTGGATCAGGCGATCGAGCTGGGCTACACTCTTTTCCAGGGCTATTTTTTCTGCAAGCCGGTGATCATTTCGAGAAAGGACATTCCCGGCTACAAGATCAATTATTTGAGGATATTGAAGGAGCTTGGCGCCGAGGATCTGGATTACAAATCGCTCGAAGAGATAATTTCGCATGATCCGGCCCTTGCCTTTAAACTTCTCAAATACATCAATTCCGCCCATTTCGGCCAGAAGCGGCAGGTTGCCTCGATAAAGCGCGCCCTGGGGATTCTGGGGGAAAAGGAGATAAAGAAGTGGGCATCTCTTGCGGTTGTCATGGAATTTGGAAAAGACCAGCCGCTCGAACTCCTGAGGCTCTCCCTGCTGCGGGCCCGCCTCTGTGAAATGCTCGCAGACATCCTTGGCTGCAGCGAGGATGGCTCCTCATTTTTCCTCATGGGGCTGTTTTCGCTGATGGATGTGCTTTTGGGCAGACCCATGGAGGAAATCCTCGGAGATATTCCCATTCAAGCCGCACCCAAAGCCGCTCTACTAGGAAAGCCCAACGAGCACAAAGATATTTTCGACCTTGTCGTCTCCTATGAGAAGGCGCACTGGGAAGCGATTCTGGAATCGACCAGCCGACTCAAAATAGACGTGAGCGAAATTGCGCGAAACTATGTGGACGCCCTGAAATGGGTCGATGGGGCTTTCCTGTAAGAATTATCCACCCGCCTGAGCCATCCGTTCGCAAGAAGAAAAGAGCGGGGGCTATCGCCCCCTGCACCCCCACGCCACGCGGCTCATTTTGAAAAACTTCATGCTCTCGCCCGCCCGCAAAGCAGGCGGGCAACCTGTCTGCGGCGACACGCCGCGCTGGAAATCAGGTCGTGTCTGGTATATGCTGGGGGCCTGAAAGGGTGAAGAAATGTCATTGGGGCCGAAAATCTTCAGCGTGAATTCCGCAGAAATCAGCGGAGAGGCGATCGGGGAAGCCGCCTCGATTTTGAGGTCGGGAGGGCTTGTGGTGTATCCGACGGAGACCTTCTATGCTCTTGGGGCTGTGGCGACTAGTGCTGAGGCGGTCGAAAGGGTCTATGAGGCAAAGGGCAGGGGATTTGAAAAGGCGCTGCCGCTCATTGCCTGCGACCTCCGGGCGGTTCTGGGGGCTGTCTCGCAGTGGCCGGAGAGCGCGGAGAAGCTTGCGCGGGTTTTCTGGCCCGGTCCTCTGAGCCTCCTCGTTCCGGCAGCGGCGTTCTTGCCTCCAGCACTCCATGCCGGAACGGGAAAAATCGCGATCCGCGTTTCCTCTCATCCTGTGGCAGTTCTGCTCGCCCGGGCCTGCGGGGGGCTTCTCGTTTCCACGAGCGCAAACCTGGCGGGGGAGCCGGCTCCGGAGAGCCCCGAGCGCATCGATGCGGGGCTTCTCGCCTCGGCAGGGGCCATGCTCGATGCCGGAAATTTGCCTGGAGGTTTTCCGTCAACTATAGTAGATGTTTCGATTCAGCCGGCGAAGCTGGTACGGGAAGGCAAAATCGCGCCAGAAGAGATTTTCGGGGTGCTCGAGGGATAGCCGGGAGCGCCGGGCGAAAGGAATCTTCCGGGGGGGGGCTGATGCTTCGCACAGGGAACATGAGAAAACCTTTCAAAACAGCAACTCATCGCGTCTTCGCGTGAGAAACTTTATCCAGGCAGAAGAATCGACACGTGTTTTTACTGATTGTATTGCTGGTATTGGTATCGATTGGAGCGACCGCTTCGGCGGCCGCCAGGCGGTGGAAAAGGCTCAATGCGGCCGAGGCCCGCGTGGTGCTTTCCGGCGGCGGAACGGGCGGGCACGTGAACCCGGCGCTGGCCATTGCCGAGGGGATAAAGTCGCGCTACCCCGAGACCCGATTCCTGTACATAGGCGTTAAGAACAAGGCGGAAAGCGTTATTGTGAATAAAGCGGGCTACGAGCTCCGCTATGTGTGCTCGGAAGGATACCCGGGGTTGGGGCTCTCCTTTCGAAGCCTGCGATTTCTTGTAAAGCTCGGCCTGGGAATCGTTCAATCCGCAATCCTTCTGATCGGGTTCGCCCCGCGAATGATTGTGGCAACGGGCGGGTATGTGAGCGCGCCGGTCATCATGGCCGCCGTTTTGCTAAAGAAGCTCAAAATCGCCCGGGTCAGGATTTTTCTCCACGAACAGAACAGCATTCCCGGTCAATTGAATGCGCTTATGGGAAGGTGGGTGGACAAAGTGCTGCTCACATTCCCGCAGACCCTTTCCTTTTTCCCCGAAGCGGCGGTCGTTGGCTACCCGATACGCCACTCGATAGTGCCGATGTCTGCGGAAAAGGCGCGGGAAAACCTCTCGTTTCCGATTCCGCAGGGCCGGCAGATCATATTCGCTTTCGGCGGCTCCCAGGGAGCGCGCACGATAAACCGGGCGATTGTGGATGCGCTTCCCTATCTTTTTGCGCATAGGGAGAGGTTGTTCATAATCCACGGCAGCGGTCTTGCGACTTCTTCGGGCTATAATGCGGCAGGGGACACCGAGGGGCGGATTGCGAAGGTCCTAAGCGAGGAACAGCGCCGTTTTCTGGGGGATTTCTACTACCGGCAGGACTACTTTCACAATATCGCCGAGATCTATTCCATCAGTTCGCTCATCGTCTGCAGGAGCGGGGCAGGGAGCTTGAACGAGATCTCCCGGATCGGAAAGCCCGTTTTGTTGATCCCCAAGGTCAACCTCCCCGGAGACCACCAGGTCATGAACGCAAGGGCGATGAAAAACGCGGGGGCGGCCGAAATCCTTTTTGAAGACACGGTCATGGAGAACGGAAACCTTCTCGAATACCTCGATGGGAAGGTGCTGGCCGAGAAGATCCTGGCCCTGGTGGAATCCCCTTTGCGCCTGCGGGAGATGGCCGAAAAGAGCGGGGATTTTCTGCGGCGCAAGGCGATCGAGCGGATCGTCAGTGAAATGTATGGCGACCACCGATTTAAGGACGGCAACGGTTGCGTCACGCCCTTTAGAGACCTTGTCGGAAACGCCCGGCTGCTCGAAATGCTCTCCGCAGCTTTCGCGCGTTCGGGGGCATGCTTTGATCCGGCCTCCGTGGTGGAGGACCCCGACGATCTTGCCTACTACAGGCACCGGGCTGCCGGACTTTTGAGCCACAAGAGCTGGCAGGATCGCAACCTCGGGGTGAAGCTGATCGGCTACACCCGATATATGGCAAAGATACCGACACTTCTGCAAATGCTCTCCGACAGGACCCCGGTCGGAATGTGGAAAAGAATTTTCGGCGGAGATTTCGAGCAGGTGGGTTTCATTCGCAGAAACATCGTCGAAGCCCTGAGGGTTATGGATTGGTTGGACCCGGAGGTGGAAAAGCACCTTCTTGCGGCCCTGGAAGATCCCTATTTTGAGGTGCGCGCCCGGACCTGCCGCACCCTGTCTCATTTTGGTCCCTATCTTGCCGGAAATGATGCATGCGTCGATCGGCTTCTCGAGCGCCTTGAGGATGGTTGTTTCGAGGTGGTGATCGAAGCGGCCAAAGCGCTTGGGGAGCTGGGATGCGACTCGAAGGCGGCCGCTGCGTTGCTTGAGATGAAGGAATCGCACTACTGGCAGGTGCGAAACGCAGCGCTTCTCGGCATCAAGCGGTTGATCGAGCGCAGGGTGCTCGAACCCACAGACGAACTGATCGCGCAGACCTCCTCTTTCATGCTGACCTCAACGGATTTCAGGCCCCATTTTCAGATCAAGGAAACCTACGCGGCAATCCGTAAGTGCGCGGAAGGGTTCAAAGCCGCGGAGCGGTTGTCGCAGCAGCCCGCAGCCGGTAGCCATCCGGTTGGCAGGAAAATCTGATGCTTTACGAACTCTGTAAATTCCTCGTCTCCTACTCGGATGTTTTTTCCTTCTTCCGACTGGTCAACTACATCACCTTCCGGGCCATAATGGCGGCCCTCACGGCGGTGATCTTCCTTTTTCTTTTCAGCAGGCGGTTTATCCTGTTCGTGCACAGGCACAGTTTCATCGATCAGATCCGGGAAACAGGGGTCCAGTCGGCCTTCGACAAAAGGGGCACCCCGACGATGGGCGGAGTCCTGGTGATCGGCGCCGTTCTGGTCTCCATGGCCCTGTGGGGAGACTGGAGAAATCCTTTCCTTTTTTGCCCGGTTGCCGGCATGGTCTGGTTCGGACTGCTCGGCCTGTGGGACGATGTGTCCAAAGTGCGGCGCAAAAGCGGGGACAAGGGGCTTTCGGAGCGCGCCAAACTCTTTTTGCAGGGCCTTTTCAGCCTCATTTTCGCCTGGGTCTGCGTGGGGCCCTGGGCGCCTCTGGGAAGGACTCTGGCCACCCAGGTGTGGGTCCCCTTCTATAAATTCCCGCTCTTCGACGTCGGGCCGATTCCCTACGGATTGTTCATATTCCTGTTCGTTGTCTTTGTGTCCAATGCCGTGAACATATCCGACGGTCTGGACGGACTTGCCATTACGCCCTCGATTTTTGTTGTCGCCGTGCTGGGCGTTTTCGCCTACGTGGAGGGAAACCATATATACGCCACCTATCTGCATTACGCCTATTTGCGGGGGGCCGGAGAGCTGATGATTTTCGGCGCCGCATTCGTTGGCGCGGGTCTTGGTTTTCTGTGGTATAATGCCTATCCTGCCCAGATTTTCATGGGCGACACGGGCTCGCTTGCCATCGGAGGAACCATGGCAGTCATCTCCGTGCTGCTCAAACAGGAGTTTCTCTTTCCTCTGCTGGGCGGGTTGTTCATTGCGGAGGCTCTGAGCAGCCAGATCCAGGACAAGATAGGCGTCAAATGGATCGGGCGGCGAATCTTCTACCGTGCTCCTCTGCATCACAACCTGCAACACAAGGGAATTGCGGAAACCAAGGTCGTCATTCGCCTGTGGATCGTCGCGGGCATCCTCGCTCTCATTTCTCTTGCTACGCTGAAGTTACGATAGTGTACTGATATCACAAGGGGGGGGAGTCGATGGACATTCTTATCGTAGGCGCAGGGGCTCTTGGCTGTCTGATCGGTGCGCGGCTGTCCGAAACCGATGCTTCCGTGGTTCTTTTCAGCACGAATCGCCCGCACATGGAGGCTGTTCGCAAGAGCGGACTGAATATCGAAGAGCTTGACGGGAAGGTGCGAAATTACCCGATGAGCGGTATTTGGGAGGTTGACAAGCTCCCGCGCGACCCCGATCTTGCCATCGTTGTGGTAAAGTCTTATGCGACCGATGAGGCGATGTCGATCGTCCGGAACATTCGCTCCGCCTCCACGGTGTTTCTCACGTTACAAAACGGGATAGGCAACTGGGAGCGGATGGCCCGGGCGGTGGGCAAGGAGGCGGTTTTGGCGGGCAGCACCGCCCAGGGGTCGACTCTTCTGGGGCCTGGGCTGATACGGCACGGCGGAAACGGTCCGACTTATATCGGAGAACCCGGCGGAGCCATATCAGAAAGGGTCGAGCGGGTGGTTGCACTGTTTCGGCAGGCCGGCCTTGCAACCGAACCGAGCGACCAGATAGAAAAGCTGATCTGGCAGAAACTCATCGTCAATGTGGGAATAAACGCCATCACCGCTCTTACCGGCATTCGAAACGGCAGGATCGCGGAGGTGGAGGAAGCTGCCGGGCTGTGCCGGGCAGCCGTTATAGAGGCCCTTGCGGTAGCCGGGGCGAAAGGATTTCCCATGGGGGAGGAGATGGTCGAGCGGGTGATCTCGGTCGCAGCCGCCACGGCTCGAAACCGTTCCTCAATGGGACAGGATGTGGACAGGAAAAAAAGAACCGAAATCGACGCTATAAACGGCGCGATTGTTCGCTTCGGCTGTGAAGCCGGAGTCGCGACCCCCGTAAACGGGACACTTACTTCGCTGATCAAGGTGCTCGAAACGCAGTACGGCGGTCGATGACGGCAGGACGGGGTCGGTTCGGCGATGGGGCCGGAGATCCCGCGCATCACCCAACCGGGCAGGCGGCGGCGCCGCCCGAGTAGAGAGGAGAAGCCAAATGACCAAAAGAGTTACCGTTCCAGAGATTCTCGCGGCAAAAGGCGAGCGAAAACTGACCGAACTGACGGCCTACGATTACCCTACCGCACTACTTGCGGACAAGAGCGGAATCGATATGCTGCTCGTTGGCGATTCGCTGGCCATGGTGGTCTTAGGCCATGAAGATACGCTTTCGGTCGGCATGACCGAAATGCTCCACCATACTCTGGCGGTAAGCAGGGGGGCGAGTCGGGCGATGGTGATCGGCGACATGCCCTTCATGTCGTATCAGGCGAGCGTGGAACAGGCGGTTCTGAACGCGGGCAGATTCATGAAGGAAGCCAGGGCGAACGCGGTGAAGCTCGAAGGGGGGGCGCGGATCGTTCCCCAGATCCGGGCGATGGTGGAAGCGGGCATTCCCGTGCAGGGACATATCGGACTCACTCCCCAGAGCGCGGCTCAGTTCGGGGGATTCAAGGTGCAGGGCAAGACGGCGGAGGCCGCCAAAGTGCTGATCGAAGACGCTCAGGCACTGGCCGAGGCCGGATGCTTCAGCATCGTGCTCGAAGCCATCCCCTCCTCGATAGCCGAAATGGTGACCGAGGCTGTAGCTGTCCCGACCATAGGCATCGGAGCGGGGCCTGCGTGCGACGGGCAAGTTCTGGTCGTTCACGATGTGCTGGGACTTTTCGACAGGTTTGTCCCACGATTTGTGAAACGATATGCCAAACTGGACGATCTGGTCGTCGAAGCCCTGACAAAATACAGGGACGAAGTGGTGCAGGGGATTTTTCCCGGTCCGGAGCACTGTTTCATGATAAGCGAAGAGGAAGCGAAAAAGCTCGGGAAAAGCTGATTGTTGAAGCGCCCCCTTCACCGCTTATGCCGGGTGAGGGGAGCGCTTTTTTTCTCTATTTCTCGACCGTGGCGCTTTCGATCACCACCGGCGTAACGGGCACGTTCTGGAACGGGCCGCGATTTTCTGTCGGAACATCCTTTATCTTGTCAACGACGTCCATGCCGTCTATAACCTTTCCGAAAACCGCGTAGCCAAAGCCTGCGGGCGTATTGTCCGTGTGGTTGAGAAAGGGGTTGTCGACCACGTTTATGAAAAACTGCGCGGTAGCGCTGTCAACGACCATCGTTCGGGCCATTGCGATTGTGCCGCGATCGTTTGGCACATCGGATTTGGCTTCGTTTTTGATGGGCGCATGGGTGGGTTTTTGAGTCATATCGGCCGTAAAACCGCCTCCCTGGATCATGAAGTTGCTTATGACCCGGTGAAAGATCGTGCCGTTATAGAAACCCTCGTTCACGTAGCGAAGAAAATTTTTCACCGTTTCCGGGGCCTTGTCCGGCCAGAGTTCGATCTTGATCTGGCCAAGGGAGGTTTTCAGTACCACGATCGGGTTCGGAGGCTGTTTTCCCTCCGGTTTGGCCTCGTTTGCAGCGTTTGCCGCCAGGGCAAAACCGTGCGCCAGAAGAGCGCCGCAGGAGACCAGGACAATCAACAGTGTTCTACCAACCATTTTTTACTCCTTCCTGAAAGTTAAATCGTAAGATGGACAAACGTCCGGAGGTTGGAAAAATATAGTGTCACACACACAGAGTACAAGGGACAGCACGTCTGCTTATCTCGGAGAGGCCGCCGAGCACTTCGGCGCGCGGGACTCAGGTGCGGAAATCAGGCGCCTGGGGGCGGGAAACGTGAACGACACTTTTCTTGTGGCCTCGGGGCCCTGTCGGAACAAACGCTTCATTCTCCAACGCATCAACGGACGTGTATTTACCATGCCCGAATGGATAATGCAAAACCTTCGCGTATTGACCGCGCATGTTTCGGAACGCCTTGCCGGGGTGCTGCCCGCAGGACGCCGCTGGGACATGGTGCGCTTTTTTGAGACGGAAGATTGCAAAGAGTTCTGGATAGACCCCGCGGGGGGCTACTGGCGGGCAATGAGTTTCATAGAGAACGCCGAGTCGTTTGAAACGATCGCAGGCCCGGACCACGCGGCCGAGGTCGGTTTTGCCGTCGGGTTTTTCCATGCCCTGGTGAGCGATCTTGCGCCATGGACTCTGAAGGATACGCTGGAGGGCTTCCACATAACACCTCTCTACCTGCGCCGCTATCGGGAGAGGCAGAGCGGTGCCCGCCGTTTTGCCGCCTCTGCCGAGAGCGCCTGGTGCATCGATTTCATAGAAAAACGAACGGGCCTCGTCACGGTGCTGGAGGATGCGAAGACTGATGGGAGGTTGCCTCTTCGCATCATTCACGGCGACCCCAAGGTGAGTAACGTGATGATCGACACGGAAACCAAGCGTGCCGTAGGCATCGTTGACCTCGACACCGTAAAGCCCGGACTGGTTCACTACGATATAGGAGACGGCCTGCGCTCCTGCTGCAATCCTTTGGGAGAAGAAGCCCGGGATCCGTGCGAAGTCCGCTTCGAGCCCGAATTGTGCCGGGCGTTCCTGCGCGGATATTTTTCCGCCGCAGGCGGTTTTCTCACCGAAGCCGATCGCGAATTTATCTACGATTCCATTCGCTTGATCTCCTTCGAGCTGGGACTGCGATTTTTTACCGATTTTTTGGAGGGCGATGTCTATTTCAATGTAGAAGAGCCCGAGCAGAACCTGCGAAGAGCCCTCGTTCAGTTCCGGCTCGTCGAAAGCATCGAAGCGCAGGCCCGAGCGCTGCGACAGGTGATTGGGGAGGCGCAATGAACAACCCCGATTCGAGGAGATTGCCATGAGATCCAGGTCGTCATTTTTTGCTGTGATTTTGATCGCATTCGCGCTCACGTTCCACTGTTCTCTTGTGAGTTTTGCCGCCGAGCCCGCCACAATCAAGCTTCCCGATCCGCAAAAAACGGGAGGCAAATCTGTTATGGCAGCCTTACAAAGCAGAATGTCGTCTCGCTCATACAGCGGGAAAAAACTGCCGATGCAAACCCTCTCCAATCTCTTGTGGGCCGCTTTCGGGATTAATCGCCCTAATGGCCACAGAACAGCCCCCTCGGCATTCAACCGGCAGGAAACCGATATTTATGTGATCGCCTCCGAGGGCGTCTACCGCTACGATGCGAAAAACAACGCACTCGATACGGTATTGAAAAAGGACATCCGGGCGTTGTCCGGTACGCAGAGCTATGTCAAACAGGCGCCGGTCATTCTCGTCTATGTTGCAGACTATTCCAAAGTAGACGGCGGATCGGCCGAGAGCGGATTGCTGGTAGGCGCCGATGTGGGGGTGATCGCCGAAAATGTCTATCTGTTCTGCGCCTCCGAGGGTTTGGCGACCGTGGTGCGGGGAGCAATCGACAAGGATGCGCTGGGAAAAGCGCTGAAGCTGAGACCTGAGCAAAAAATCATTCTCGATCAACCCGTGGGATATCCCGGGAGATAGGTCCGCTGGTTATGTGAAATGGCCGGTGCAGGGCGGACACCGCCCTGCGCTTTTAGGTGATTTTCGAAAAAACTGATACCGGTAGATAGTGCTTAGCCGGGAATGTGGAAATTCAGCTGCGCTGAATCGACCTTTCCCATCCCCGGAACAGGCGACAGTCCCACCCTTTGTTTGATTTTGCAGAACGCCTGCTGGATGCGCTTCTCACCGACAAGAGGCAGCCGTCCTCCACGGTTATATTTCATTTACGAGGGGCTGCTCTTCGAGGGCGTCTATCAGATTTCCAGCCACTCCTCGCGAACGCCCCGATTAGCGCGAAGCTCGTCCGGGGTCCCGCTGAAGACGATCCTCCCATGTCCCATGACTGCAAGACGGTGAGACACCCGCATGATAATGTCGAGTTTTTGTTCCACCAGCAGGATCGCGAGCCCGAGGGAGGCAAGCTGCTCCAGAAGATCGCCAACCTGGCGTACCATCTGCGGGGCCAGGCCCTCGGTGGGCTCGTCGATCATGATGAGGGCAGGGTCGCCCATCAGCGTGCGGCCAATGGCAAGCATCTGCTGCTCGCCCCCGGACAGAAAACCGGCCCTGGTCCGCAACCGCCGGCGCAGGTGCGGGAACAGATCGAGCACGTCGTCCATCGACCAGCGCCCCGGTTTGCGCGTGCTCTTGACGCCGATCAGCAGGTTTTCGTAGACGGTGAGCATGGGGAACACGTCACGGTTTTCCGGTACGATGCCGACCCCCCGGCGGGCAATGTCGTAAGGGGGCAGACCGATCATCTCCTCCCCCCGGAATCGGACGGAACCGCGCGCGGCCACTGCCCCCATGATCGCTTTCAGGGTCGTAGATCTTCCCACCCCGTTGCGCCCGAGCAGACCGCAGATTTGCTTCTCCCCCACCTGCAGGTCCACACCCTGCAGGACGTGGCTCTTGCCGTAGTAGGCGTGAAGGTCTTTCACCACGAGCATGCCTGCCTCATTTCCCATCGGGTTTTTCTCCCAGGTACGCCTCCTGCACTGCGGTGTTGGCGCGTATGTCCTGCGGCGTGCCGGTGGCCGTCAGCTCGCCGTAGACCAGTACGGACACGCGGTCGGCAAGGTTGAACACGACCTTCATGTCGTGTTCGACCATCAGGAGCGTCTTTCCCTCCGTCACCTGCCGTATCAGTTCTACGGCTTGGTCGGTCTCCTCGGCGCTCATGCCGGCTGTGGGTTCGTCCAGAAGGATCAC